>CAZVAZ010000116.1:0-7375 GCA_964625235.1 uncultured Hyphomicrobiales bacterium | reverse complement strand
GCATGCCTTCAACAATCTGACAGGTGCGGTTGAGATCTGTAATGGCTTCCTCGACGTCAATTTTCTGGCGTTCGAGGTCACTAATGCGTTCTTTAAAGCGCCTGAGGCTGACCCGAAGCTGGGTGGCCTGGCCATCTTTCAAATCATACAAATCAAGCATTTCCTTGATGTCCGTCAAAGAAAACCCCACGCGCTTACCCTGCAAAATAAGTTTCAGGCGGGCGCGATCACGCCGCGAATACAATCTTGTCTGGCCGCGCCGCCTGGGCTCCAGCAACCCTCTGGTCTCGTAAAACCGCAGGGTTCTGGTGGTGAGTTCAAATTCGGAAGACAGGTCAGAAATTGTGAATACCTGGGGAGCCACCGGGGCTAACTCAGCGCTTGCAATCATGGAACACCTTTTCATTCAGGATCACTTCAACTCCACCTGGATCATGAATAAATTATCTTACCCTGACGTTAACGTCAATTTAAGGCGGGAATACGAGCCTGAAACTCCCTTTTTTGGCAATGTTTTCCACTAGTCTGCAAAAACCTTAATGAAATCGAAAGACTGTTAACCAAATATTTACCATGAACGTCGGATTCTGCCATTTGATAAATAAAATTCGGTTTTAGCCGACCAACAGCCGCGCATCCGTCGGAAACCTGATCACCCAAGTGCGAAGCAGTAAGCCTGCTTTGTATCTTAAAATACGGATCAGGTAATGATTTAGGAGCGATGGAGTAAGAATGAGATCTGGAAATCCGTGGAGCGTCAAAGGAATTCAGCCGGCGACCCGTCAGGCCGCCAAAGAGGCTGCCAGACGTCATGGCATGACTTTGGGGCAATGGCTCAACCATGTGATTTTGGACAGCAGCGAAGGGGCGGACGATTCATATGACGAACAACTTCGCGCCCGCCAACAACCGGGACTGAGACAAGAACTTAACACACCAGAGCTGGTTGCGGCATCGGCGTCAAAACCACATCATATTCAGGAGAAAATAGAAGATATTGCCGCCAGGCTGGATGCGGTTTTTGACAGGTCTTCAAATCAGGTCGATCTGGATCAATGGGAGGCCGAGCACCCACGCTCTTCGAGAGGCGGCGATCTTGCGGTCAGAACCGTTACGCACCAGGAGCGGGCACGTGAAGCCAGACAACACCCGCCCGCGCCCGAACGCTTTGCAACCAGAAAACCCGATGGTCTCGACGACAGATTATCGGCTCTGGCCAGTAAGCTGGACAATATTGTCGAGGCCAGGGAGATATCGAAATCTCACTCTGATCAAGGTTTGAATGAAGTTGATGCAACCCTTCGAAAAGTGATCACACATATCGAAACCAGTGATCGGCAGAATTCGGATGTTATGAAAAGCATTCAGGCGCGCCTGTCTGAATTAAGTTCGCGCACGACAGCTTCAAACAATGATGTTGTGCAGCAGCTTTCCGGCACGGTTGGCGACATGGAGCGCCGTCTTTCGCATCTGTCACAGCGTGTTTTGCAAACCGAGGCCAGTGCAGAGGAAATTCCTGGTTTCGAAGAGCAGATCAATATTCTTAATGATCGTCTTGATGCATCGCTTAACCGTGAGACCAACCCGCAAATCCAGGCGCTTGAAGAACGCACCAGTCAGCTCAGTGCTCAGCTCAATGATATTCTGCAAACAACAAACGCCCCCGGTGCAAATGATCAAAATGAGGTACGGTTTGAAGAAATATCCAAACAGCTAAAGGCCACTGAACAACAATACTTGCGGCTGTCGGCTCTGGAGGACAGCGTCAATCAACTGTTTGACGCTGTCGATCAGGACCGGACCGCGGCTCGGGAAAACACTTTAAATACCAGTCAAAAAGCTATTCAAACCATGGAAACCATGGTTGATCAGGCGGCTCAAAAGGCGGTTGAGAATGCCGCCCAGCGATCGGCTGAACATGTGGCTGCCATTATGGCTGATGACGGGCTGAACAAAAAAGAAATATCAGCGTCAATTGCCGAACTTCGCGATGAAATGCACAAGCTGCAGGAAACGACCATAACCACAGCGCGACGCAGCGCCGAAGAAGCGATATCCGCCGGGGCAGGCAGCCGGTCGAGCGGCAACATGACCGAGCCGGTGAAGGCTTTGAGGCAAAAATTTGATCAGCTTCAGGATTCCTCCAGGAGTGCGGAGCTGCAAAATCAGGACACGCTTGAGGCTGTCCACGATACGCTTGAAAAAGTTGTTGAGCGGCTGGTCACCCTGGAAACATCGCCCCTGCAGACAGATAACCTGTCAGCGCCGGGAGCGGCTGTTGATAATCCGGGGATTGATGTTGAGGACGATTTGGAAACAGGTCTTGAACCTGAACCTAAAACCACCTCTTTCGAGCCCGCCTCACCGGTGCATTGGGATCGCCGCATTGATCCAATCTTTGGCGCGCCGGATAGCGAGGAAAACACATCTGAAAAAGCTGGTGCCGGCAGCTCTTCGCCGGCACTCAATCAAAACTACCTGGAAGCTGCGCGCCGGGCAGCTCAGGCTGCTTCATTAAGCCCTAAAAACCTCGCCGGTGATGGCGAGGGAAAAAAGGCTGATGAAGGAGATGGTTCACAATCCAAAAACAGCATCCTGGCGATGGCTACAGAAGGTAATAAAAAACGCAAAACATTACTGTTGACGGCCGCCGCTGTGCTGCTGGTTATTGGCGCATTGTCAGCTGCGAGCCTCATTGGTGACAGAGCGCCAAATATTGCAAACTCTTCTACCGGCACTCCTGCAGCCACAGCTTCCAAGGACAGGTTGACAGATAACGCGGCCAAAAGAAACCGGCAGACACCTGAAAGCAACACCGCGAAATCTCCCAAAACAGCCAAACCTGCAATCTCCCCGGTGTCGCAAAACACTTCGCGCCCAGCGGCCAGCACGCTCAAGGTGACGGATAATTTATTGACGCAATCCAATTTTGTTGACGCATCAAACATCAATTCACCGACACCGCCAAAGATTGTAACTTCAGCTGCAACTCTCAGTGAATTAACCGGAGCCAAACAGGAAAAGCGGCCGCGAAGTCCAGTCAAGGTGGCGCGATTGAATGCAGCAGCACCAGCGGTTTTGAATGATGCCATGGCTGCCCAGCCGGTGGAGCCGTTGCCGCCAGAGGCAATCGGTCCGATGGCTTTGCGTCGTGCGGCCGCCTTGGGCAATGCAACCGCGCAGTTTGAAATTGCCAGCCGCTACACCACCGGCAAGCTGGTTGCGCAAAATCTTGGCAAAGCAATTTCCTGGTATCAGAAAGCTGCCGCACAGGGCCTCGCACCGGCGCAATATATACTTGGAACTTTTTACGAAAAAGGCCGCGGTGTGGCGAAAGACAAAACCGCTGCACGCATCTGGTATGAACGCGCAGCCATGAAAGGCAACCTCAAGGCCATACATAACCTCGCTGTTATCTATGCCGATGGCGGCAAGGGCAAACCTGATTTTACCAAGGCCGGTATCTGGTTTCGCAAAGCTGCCGAATTTGGCCTCGCCGACAGCCAGTTTAATCTGGCCATCCTTCATGATCGCGGTCTTGGTGTCAGCAAAGATTCATCAAAGGCATATTTCTGGTTTCAAATCGCCAGCAAACAGGGTGACGGTGATGCCAGGACACGTGCCGAGGCGATTGAAAAACGCATGACGGCTGACGAGATTGCCGGAACAAGACTATTGATCAATAACTGGCGTCCGGCAACGCTGAGCCAGAAAGCCAACGAGGTGGTTCTTCCTGCCGATGGCTGGCAACGCCCTGCCCAAGCTGCACAGGTTGGTGGCGATGCCACATTCAACCAACAACAGCTTGTCATTCTGGCCCAGGGGTATTTAACCAGACTTGGTTTCAACCCCGGACCTGCCGATGGTGTTCTGGGAACTCAAACGCGACAAGCCATCAAGGATTTCCAGCAACAGCATCAACTCCCGGTCTCCGGCAATGTAGACCCCACCCTGGTGAGTAATCTGAAAGCTGCGACGGGCTAATTTTACCATACAAATTTACTCTAAAAACAAAATCAGGCGTTTATACATGGATCAGACCCGAAAAACCGGGAATGACACATTGACAGCACCAGTTTGCGGGCGTTTAAGATAGATTTCCAACTGTTTCGAAAAATGCCGCGCAGAATGGCGCTTTTCGAAAGCATATTACCCGAACCCAGGCCGACGGATGCAAATATATCTGCCTATTGCGGAATTATCCGTAAACGTTTTCATGATCCTTGCCATGGGTGGTGCCGTGGGATTTTTATCCGGCATGTTTGGAGTCGGCGGCGGCTTCCTGATGACACCATTATTAATTTTTTCCGGCATACCTCCAGCAGTCGCCGTTGCCTCTGAAGCCAATCAGGTTGTCGCCGCTTCCATGTCAGGTGCATTGTTTCACTGGCGCAAGCGCGCAGTTGATATAAAAATGGGACTGGTGCTGTTGAGCGGAGGTGTGGTCGGGTCTTTTATCGGCGTGTGGATTTTCGGGCTGCTGAAAAAACTCGGCCAGGTCGACCTTTTGATCTCGCTGTCCTATGTGGTCTTTCTCGGGGCCATCGGCAGCTTGATGTTAATCGAAAGCCTGCGTGCCATTCGCCGGGTGCAAAAGGGCGAACGCGTTGGATTTAAAAAACCGGGTCAGCATAACTGGATACACGGGCTGCCGCTGAAAATGCGGTTTAAAAGCTCGAAGCTGTACATCTCGGCCATACCGCCGGTGCTGATTGGCGTGGCGGTTGGAATACTGGCGGCAATCATGGGTGTTGGTGGCGGCTTCATTATGGTTCCGGCAATGATTTATCTGTTGCGCATGCCGACCAATGTGGTGGTGGGAACATCGCTGTTTCAGATTATTTTTGTCACCGCTCTGGTAACTGTCCTGCATGCCACCGAAAACCAGACCGTGGATTTTGTCCTGGCGATGTTGCTGTTGGCTGGCGGCGTGATTGGAGCTCAGTTTGGTGCCAAAGCCGGACAGCGCCTCAAGGCCGAGCAATTGCGCGCACTGCTGGCCATTATGGTGCTTGGGGTTTCCCTGCGGCTGGCCGTTGATCTGTTGATAGAACCAAGTGAATTATTCTCAATCACCAGTGTTGCGGCGGGCCAATAGGATGCGGCACCGGTTCTCATTTCACCTATCCGCTTTCAGGCTTTTTGCGGTTTTGTGTCTGGCTTTATTTTTACCGAGGCAGGCTGATGCCCAGCAACTGGTCACCGATATATCCGACCCTTTGATCAAGGTGGAATCCACCTTTACCGGTGCCAAAATATTATTGTTTGGTGCGGTTGAAGCAGAAAACATGTTTGTCAGGGCTCTGGCCAAAGATGTGGTGGTCGTGGTGCGCGGACCGAGTGAAGATATTACCGCGCGGCGCAAGGAGAAAATTGCCGGCATCTGGATGAACTACGGCTCACAAACCTTCAAAGACATTCCGAGTTATTATGCCGTTGCCAGCACCCGCAATCTCAAGGCCATTGCCGCACCGGAAGTTTTGCAAAGATATCAGATCGGATTTGAAAACCTGAAATTTGTGCCCGGGAAAAATAAAAACCTTACAGGCACAACCGAGCTTGAAAAATTCAAAAAGGCCGTTATCAAACTCAAAAAGAAAGACAAGTTGTTTGTCGAAAGTTCCGGCGGTGTGCGGTTTTTGGGCAATACGCTTTTCAGGGCCTCGATTGAATTACCTGCGATTGTCACCGTCGGCAGTTATTCCGCCGATGTATATCTGTTCCGCGATGGCAAGCTGGTTCATGTACAAAACTCACCGCTGTATATAACCAAAAGCGGTTTTGAACGGTTCATCTATCAAATGTCGCGGGAAACGCCAACCACCTATGGCATCATAGCAGTTCTCATCGCGCTGTTCTGCGGCTGGCTTGCCGCTGTGGTCTTCCGCAAGAGTTAGAAGCGCCGATCTGTCGCCGCAGCCGGTCTGAACTGATCGGGAAAACCTGATTTTCACCCAGCGCCCAGGCATGAAAAGGGTGATCTTTCAAAAGGGTTTGAAACGCCTCACTGCATATATTGAGGCCACCGGTATAGGCACCAAAGGCCGGCATGATCAATCGCTGGTGGTTGGCGACAAACGCCCGGCGGCGCAATTTGCGCGCTTTGGTGGCGATCGTTGCCACGGGATGAAGGTGGCCCGCAATTTCCGGACCGGTCAGGATTTCTGATGGTTCATGTTTCAGGATGATGCCGTCTATTGTTAATTCCTGACACGCCTCGCCGCCCAGTTCGGGTGCAGGTGCGGGGTCGTGATTTCCGGCAATCCATATCCATTGGCACGTGCGTGTCAGTGCTGTAATTCTGTCGCGATCTTCAAGGCTCAAGCGCTGCGCACCATTGATGTCATGAAAACTGTCGCCCAGGGCAATGATTTGTCCGGGCTGATATCTGGCAATTGTGCGCTCAAGCACGCTCAATGTCTGGCTGGTATCATAGGGTGGCAGATGCTGATTGCGGCTGGCAAAAAACGAGCCTTTTTCGAAATGCAGATCCGAAACAATGAGGGTGTCTTGCCTGGGCCAGTATAGTGCGCCGGAAACATCGGGCTGGAAGGTGTTGCCATTCAATATCAGATCAGGTGACCCTGACGGATTTAATTCCAGCGCTCTAGACAAATCTGCCTGCCTCTTCGATCAAGCTGTCTGCCGCTTCGGCCAGCAAGGCTTCGCTGGCCTGGCCATAGACCGGCTCGCGACCGATTTCGAGCATAATCGGGACAGCCAGCGGCGATATGGTATCGAGTTGTTTTAGCACTATCTGTCCTTTAATGCGCGATAATAACTGCCCCAGCCGGGCAATATCGAGCAGGCCGGAAGCGGCATCTGCCCAGGTTGCCCGCAACAGAATATGGTCGGGTTCATGTTGACGCAAGACATCATAAATCAGATCGGTTGAAAATGTAATCTGACGCCCTGATTTTTCGCGCCCGGGATAGCGCCGCTCAATCAGCCCGGAAATAATGGCGCAGTTTTTGAATGTTCGCTTGAGCAGGGATGAATTGGCCAACCAGGCATCAAGATCATCGCCCAGCATGTCTTCGGCAAACAACTCACTCAAAGACAATGAACCGCTGGCACACATCGCCCCCATATCGCGCAACCCCCAGATCGTCAGGGCATATTCGTTGGCAACAAAGCCCAAAGGTTGCGCGCCGAGGCGGTCGAGCCGCCGGGTCAGCAGCATGCCAAGGGTCTGATGTGCCATTCGCCCTTCAAACGGATAAGCCACGAGATAATGTTTGTTTCCTCGGGGAAATGTTTCAATCAGCATGTTGGTTGCCGTTGGCAAAACTGAATTAAGTTTTTGCAGCCTGAGCCAGTCGGACACTTGAGTGGGCAAAAGCTGCCATTGATCTTCATGGGCGAGAATGTGGCG
>CAZVAZ010000115.1:0-7376 GCA_964625235.1 uncultured Hyphomicrobiales bacterium | reverse complement strand
AGCGCGAACGTCTGGGCTCGACCGGCGTTGGCCAGGGCATTGCCATTCCACACGGTAAACTTGACGGGCTTGACCGGCTTTTTGCCATTTTCGCCCGCCTTGATACACCAATTGGTTTTGATGCCATGGATGACCAGCCTGTCGACCTGATTTTTATGCTGTTGGCACCGGAAAGTGCTGGAGCGGATCATTTGAAAGCATTGGCAAGAATTTCACGCACCTTGCGTGATCCCTCCATTACGCAAAAATTGCGCGATAGTGT
Source organism: uncultured Hyphomicrobiales bacterium (assembly GCA_964625235.1). Classification (GTDB taxonomy): domain Bacteria; phylum Pseudomonadota; class Alphaproteobacteria; order Rhizobiales; family JAJFHR01; genus JAJFHR01. The sequence continues at coordinate 7,114 of CAZVAZ010000115.1, read as the reverse complement.
CTCCACAGCCGAAATCTACTCAATCCTCACCCAGACAGCCACCTCACATGCTGCATAGTTTGTGAATTCACAAACTATGCATTTTAAAGCAGCGCTCAAGCGCCTCTAAAAATGCCTGAACATCTTATCGAGAATCTTTTCCGTTTTGGCCGACGAAAGCCACGCGCAGCATGTTTGTGGCGCCGGGGGTGCCGACCGGGACGCCGGCTGAAATAAGGATGCGGGTGCCTGCGGCTGCATAACCTTCCTGAAAGGCAATCTGGCAGGCTTTATCGACCATGTCTTCAAGGTCCAGGCAATCTTCACTCAGGACACAGTGTAGCCCCCAGACCAGGGACAGGCGTCGGCCTGTGGCAGCGATGGGTGTCAAGGCAATGATAGGTGAATGCGGGCGCTCTCGTGCTGCTCTTAGCCCGGTGGTGCCGGAGGATGTGTAACAGACGATGGCTGCCAGATTGAGGGTCTCAGCAATCGTTCGTGCTGCTGCTGTGATGGCATCGGCGGCAGTGGGCTCGGGGGCCGGGTCGTTAGCGTGCAGAATGGTGAGGTAATTTTCATCGCACTCAATTTCCTGAGCAATCTGGTCCATCATTGTCACAGCTTCCACCGGGTAATCTCCGGCAGCTGATTCAGCTGATAACATCACCGCATCAGCGCCTTCATAAACCGCTGTTGCCACGTCTGAAACTTCCGCTCTGGTGGGCACAGGGCTGTCAATCATTGATTCCAGCATCTGGGTTGCGACCACAACGGGAATGCCGGCATTGCGTGCGGCTGTAATGATGCGCTTTTGTGCACCGGGAACCTTTTCAACCGGCATCTCAACGCCCAGGTCGCCACGCGCCACCATAATGCCATCGGTAAGCTCGACAATTTCGTCCAACCGGTTCAAAGCCGATGGTTTTTCCAGTTTGACCATGATGGCTGCCTGGCCACGCACCAGCGCTTTTGCTTCGGATACATCTTCAGGCCGCTGGACAAAAGACAGGGCAATCCAGTCGACACCAAGCTTGAGTGCGCACTCCAGATCCTCGTGGTCTTTTTTGGTCATGGCCGAAACAGGAATTAAAGTGTCGGGCAGGCTCACACCTTTACGATTTGAAATTGTCCCGCCAACTTCAATGCGCGTTTCCAGATTATCAGGTGTTGCCTTGATAAGGGTCAGTCTGATTTTACCATCGTTTATCAACAGTCGGTCGCCAGGTTTGATGCCTTTGAAGATTTCAGGATGAGGTAATTTTACCCGGGTGTCATTGCCGGGCGCATCGTTGAGGTCAAGATTGAAAACCTTGCCAACGGAGAGTTCGGCGCTGCCGTTCTTAAATTCTCCCACCCGCAATTTGGGCCCCTGAAGATCGACCAGAATGCCAATTGGCCGGCCGTAACGGGTTTCAACATTTTTAATTGATGTATGTAACTCGAGCAGTTTTTCATGCGAAGTGTGGCTCATATTGATGCGGAAAACATCAACGCCACATTCGAACAATTTGCCAATTTTTTCAGGAGTGGATGAAGAGGGGCCCAGAGTCGCAACTATTTTAACGCGCCTGTTTCTTTTCACTGAGCCTTGGCCTCACTGGCTTGCGGGCCCGATAAAGAGATGGTCCAGTCTTTTTCTTCACCGGTGTCGACTTCAAAGTATCCGGTTTTCTGGTATCCCCGTTCCTCGCACCCCTTGTTGGCGCGAATGGTGAAGACTTTGTCGCGTGTACACATAAAGGCCTTGCCGCCCCAGGAGCCACCGAGATCGTAATCCACGGCATATATGTAATAATAACGCGCTATCAGCGGGCCCTCCAAAAGGATTTCGCAGGTGTTGGCCTCAAGATTCCACCAGCCTTCGCTGGCCCAGCCCTTGGTATCTTTATATCCCAGGGCCACGCCAATACGGCTGACCGTTTTGTTGCACAGCTTCAGATTTGCCTGGGCGGGGGTGGGCTGGAAAAAAGTGACTGCGCTTGTAAAAATTGCTGCAGCAAGCAAAAATGGTAATTTCATATTGAATCTACTTAACAAATTTTCATTGTCGACAATGAATCGGGTTCAGGCAATTTTTTACCGTTAAATTGAAATATTGTCAAAAATGAACCATATCATTATCAATTTTGTGGGGAGAAGATATAACCCAAAATGATTTGATGTGCCACCAAAAGCTTGATTGGTCAAAGCCGGTCGCTGGAAAACATTTAACGTAGCTGTGACCAACAGGCACAAAAGGCGGGAAAAGCCTGTCAAAGCCATTTTTCCTTATGGTGCGCAGGTCCGGGCGCACCTATATTCCTTGAGTTATGTTTTTTAAAAACGTTGGATCATCTTCTCAAACCGACAGCGGTGCGGATGCAAAAATGCCGGACAATATGCCGTATGAACTGATTGCGGGCCATTCAGATGCGCACATGATCTTCCTGTGTGATCATGCCAGTAATTATGTCCCCAGTGAACTGGCTGGCCTCGGATTGGACAGGCAGGTTTTTGACCGCCATATTGCCTATGATATTGGTGTGGCGGAGTTAACCCGGGGGTTGGCGGCTGATTTTGGCGCACCGGCGGTACTGTCAAATTTTTCGCGATTGTTGATAGATCCCAATCGCGGTGAGGATGATCCAACTCTGATTATGCGCCTTTCCGATGGTGCGGTCATTCCGGCAAATTCGCGACTGGATGAGGCGGCTGGCAAAGACCGGCTGCGGCAATTCTATCTTCCATATCACCGGGCAATATCGGGGGTTATTGATCAGGCATTGTCGCGCGACACAGTGCCTGTTTTGATTTCCATTCATAGTTTTACCCCCGCCTGGAGGGGGATATCAAGGCCGTGGCATGCTGGCATTCTGTGGGACAAAGACCCGCGCTTGGCCCAGCCTTTGATTGCGGCACTCAAGGAGTGCCAAGATATTACAGTCGGTGACAATCAGCCCTATAGTGGCGTGCTGAAGGGCGATTGTCTTTATCGCCATGGCACCAGCCGTGGTTTGGCGCACGCGCTGGTGGAGGTGCGTCAGGATCTCATAGGTGATGGCGGCGGGGTTGAGGAATGGCGCGAACAGCTTGGGCGCGCCATTAAAAAAGCCATGGCGGCAAAAGACCTGCATAAAATTGTACACTATGGATCGTATTCGGATTAGGTTAGAGAAAATTTTGATAGCTTGATTATTAGAAGGATTGGCTGAAATGGATGAGAAAACAAAAACTGAGCTTGAAGCTGCAGCGTTTCGGCGGCTGGTAAGCCACCTGCGTGAGCGTAGTGATGTTCAAAATATCGACCTGATGGAACTGGGTGGCTTTTGCCGTAACTGTCTTTCCAACTGGTACCGTGATGCGGCCGGGGAAAAAGGCATTGAGATGTCAAAAGATGAGGCGCGCGAAACTGTTTATGGCATGGCTTATGACGATTGGAAGGCAAAAAACCAAACACCGGCAAGCCCGGAAAAACTGAAAAAACATGATGAGATTATGAAGGGGCACTAAATATTACACTTGTACCCCGCACCCGGAATTGAATTTTTTTAAACCCTGGAAGGAATTGCATACATGGCCGACACTGGCGGTATAGCACAAGATCAGTTGCGTTCGATTGTGGCTCGTATTGAGCGCCTTGAAGAAGAAAAAACGGTTTTGGCAACAGACATCAAGGAAGTCTATGCTGAAGCCAAGGGCAATGGTTTTGATATCAAGATTTTACGCAAAATTGTGCGTTTGAGAAAACAGGAACAGTCTGAACGCCTGGAAGAAGAAGAAATTACAGATTTATATATGCATGCTCTGGGCATGCTGAAGACGCCGGAATAAAGCCTTCTATCTGCGCTTAAGCGGTTGGCTATCGCCAGAGAACATGGGAAAGAGTGCTGACAAAAGCCCGAAGGGACGAGGGCTTTGCGCGGGGGGTTGCTCCGGGCTTTCAGGTGGGTTTTCCTTGACGGGTCGTCTATTCTGCACGGAGCTGGTAACTTTGGATGCTCCAAGCCTGCTTGCCAGCTGTATACGCGAGCCGGTATTTTTTGAAGCGATATGAAAAGGCAGTCGATCACCTTTTAAGGTCCGGTTCACTTTCATCAGATCAAGCGAAGCCAGAGGCCGCCTGTTGGATTTGATGGCTGATGCAACACGCCTGGAAATCGGGTCATCGTTAAAATTGCTTTTGGGCGCCAGACTGGCAAATCCAAATAGCCCGCGTTTTTGTTTGGCAGGCTGTAAAGGTCGCGCCGTAATAACTTCAACTGCGTTCCTGACCGGGCGCGCGATAAGCACTTCTTTTCTGGCAATTCCTGCAAGCGTAGAGGAACGTATTGCAGCAGATGCCACAATTATTTCAGGCGCTTTGGGTGGTTTTGGCACTTCAGGTGCCGGCGTACTCAAGGCAGCTAAACGGAATTGGGCATTGGGTCTTGCGCGAGGCAGCGGTACGGCTGCCCGCAAAACTGGTTGTACCGTAGTGACGGCCACAGGTTTGGTGCGAGGTATTGGCACAAAGCGGGCCAGTCGTATGGCGGGGGGCTGTGTTTTTTGCGGTTTGCGCTTCCTGGAAGGTTTTCGTGATGCAAACTGTACCTGCGACGGCGTAACAATGCGTGCTGGCGCTCTGCCCCGAACCACGCCGGCGGGTGCTGAGGCAACAACAACCGAGCGAGGCAGGTTACGCGGAGCTGATTTGCGGGCACCGCCTGAGATATGTGGAGATCTGCCGTTGGGGAAAAGTTTTGCCAGCTGGCGTTTTGACATGCGCGGCCAATGGCGCACCGTTCCCACATCAACATGAACAAAGCTGCCGCGATAATACCCCACTCCGCCGCGCTGTCTCAGCATGGCGGAATTGCGTAATCTTTCCAGAGAAATATCAGGAAAACGCACATCGGCTGCCATGCCGAACATGTGGCGGCTAAAGCGGCTGACCCCGCGACTGCGGCGGCGGAGCATGGCATTGGTTTTCTGGGAGCGGAAGCCTGAAAGAATATGGATGGGCTTGCGAGAGCCCAGGTTTTTATGAATTTCCCACAAGAGATCAACCAACTTGGGATCCATGCGGACCACCTGATTTGTGCGCCAGTCGCGTAATAGGTAATTGATTTTGCGCATGGCAGCGGGAATATACTGACCATAACGTTTGTATGTAACGGTAACGCTTTGCTTGGTGTGCGGGCTAAAAAATGAGATGGTTCTGGCACCGGGAACAGCCGTTGCATTGTTGGCCATCAGCGCACCCAGCGCTATAACAGTTGTCGCAAGCGTAGCCAAAAACGCAAAAGTCCGTCCGGACATTTTGCGTTTCAGGGATTTTGTACTTGCATTTCTGTCTGGCACAAATTTACCCGCTTTACTTCGGGCCCGTGCAACTTCTACCAATTGTCACTCCCGCGTTACTGTCGGCGGTATACTAACCCATAATTTCTGTGGTGTAGTATGTTTTACCCGAAAAAACCCTGACCGGGGAAAACTGCCGATATCCCATTTCACTATAATGTAGTTAACAGGCCGTAAATAAAGGTTATTTTATGACACGAGTCACAGATTGTGATTGCTTTTATTTTGCTACGATCACAAACACCACCATAAAAACGTATACTCGTGCAGATTGTCAATCCATCTGGTGAAATAAGCCTGATGTAGGGAAGTTTTGTCCGATTGATTTATAATCAACGAATTCAGGCCACAGCCTTACGAAGCGAATTCTTCCAGTCCCATATCGCGCACTTTGCGATAAAGGGTTGAGCGGCCGATACCCAGTTTTCTGGCAACCTGCGACATGTGACCGCGATAGCGCTCCAGCGCCAGTCTTATCATGTCGGCTTCGATTTCATCGAGACGTCGCATGTGGCCGTCTTCGAGCGTTGCCGGTATGCCGAGCGAGCTGCCATTTGCCGTGTGGGTTGGAATGATGGCGGGCAAATCGCCACCTATTATGGCTGGACCTTCGGGCAGTTTCACTTCAACCGGTTTTGGTGCGGCGGGAACTTCTACATCGAAGCCGTCTACCAGAGCGGCAATTTGTGGAAATTCACTTAAATTCAGGCAGTCGCTGTCGCACAGAACAATGGCTCTGAAAATTGTGTTTTCCAGTTGCCGCACATTGCCGGGCCACTGATAGGCGCATAGAAGCTCCAGGGCCTGTTCAGAGATGGCGCTGATCTTGCGGCCTTCTTCAATAGAGAACCTTGAAATGAAGTGATTTACCAACGGTACGATGTCTTCCTTTCTTTCTGCCAGGGGAGGCACAAAAATCGGAAAAACATTGAGGCGGTAGTAAAGGTCTTCGCGGAATTCGCCTTGCGTGACCATGTCAATCATATTGCGGTTGGTGGCTGAGATAAGACGAATATCAACTTTGACCGGTTTTTTGGCTCCAACAGGATCAATCTCACCTTCCTGCAGTGCACGCAGTAATTTAACCTGGACGTGGGGGGCAAGCTCGCCCACTTCATCGAGGAACAAAGTGCCGCCACTGGCTTCCTGAAACTTGCCCATATGTTTTTGGGATGCGCCGGTGAAGGAGCCTTTTTCATGGCCGAATAAAATGCTCTCCACCAGATTTTCCGGCAAAGCTCCGCAATTGACAGAGACGAACGGTTTGCCCCTTCTGTCACTGCAGCCCTGAATCGCCCGGGCGACGACTTCTTTGCCAACGCCGCTCTGGCCTTCAATCAGGATGGGGATATTTGACTTTGCCGCGCGTTCGCCAAGACGCACCACATTGGTCATGCCGGCACTTTGGGCAATCATATCTTCGAAGCTGAAAATACCTCCGACTTTGTTTTTGATGCGGGTAATTTCACCGACCAGAGCATTGGCTTTGAGAGCGTTTTTGATGGAGACCTGCAGGCGTTCGGGGCTTACCGGCTTGACGACAAAATCATCGGCTCCAGCGCGCATGGCGCTGACGACGGTATCAATGCCGCCGTGGGCGGTCTGTACGATGACGGGCAGATTGCCGAATTCGGGTTTGATTCGCTCGAGAACCCCCATGCCGTCAAGGTCAGGCATTACCAGATCCAGGATCATCAATGATATCTGGGGCCCGCGTTCGCCGGTCAGTATATCAACCGCGATTTCGCCACTTTCTGCGCTCAGTGTGGCGTAGCCGGATTTTCTGATGATTTCTTCCAGTATTCTGCGTTGTACG
>CAZVAZ010000114.1:0-7412 GCA_964625235.1 uncultured Hyphomicrobiales bacterium | reverse complement strand
ATTTCACGGATTTTCAGCCGCGCAAGGTTTGCATGGATTTCATGCTTTTTTAGCAGCGCAGGGATTGCAGGGGTTACATGCTTTTTTAGCTTTTTTGGCCGCACAAGCTGCTTTTTTGGCTTTTTTGGCCGCACAAGGATTGCATGGGTTGCACGCTTTTTTAGCAGCGCACGGATTGCATGGATTATTTCCATTGGCGCTTGCAAAGGCAACGTTGCTTTGGCCGGATATTGTTTCAACTGCACTAAATGCAAAGACGGCTCCGATAGCCAAAGGAACGGCTGCAACAGTAGACAGCAGTTTCATTTTAGAGTTGAGCATAATTTCCCTCCCAGGGATTAATGGTTTTCACAGCGCACAGTTTACGTTTTTTGTACCGCAAGCGCTGCTGCTTTCGCTGGCGATTAATGATAGTTTACACTTTTACGGTACAAATGCGTGTGGCAGCCCCCTAAACTCAGGGGCTGCCACGGTTTTCTCCAGCTTTTCCGCTTTAAGGATTTGAACCCGTCGGGCGATCACTAACATCGGAAAAGCTGTCATATGGTTTAAGGCTTTTTCTTAGCTGCACATGGATTGCAAGGGTTGCAGGGATTTTTAGCAGCACACGGGTTGCAAGGATTGCAAGCTTTCTTGGCAGCACACGGATTGCACGGGTTACATGCTTTTTTAGCAGCACACGGATTGCAGGCTTTTTTGGCTGCACAAGCCGCCTTTTTCTTAATAGCACATGGGCTGCAGGGGTCACTGGCAACCAAACGACGATTTACGTTAAAGAGATCACCGGCATCAGAAGATTTTTTCTTCTTTTTAGCTGCACATGGATTGCAAGGGTTTTTAGCTGCACACGGATTGCAAGCTTTTTTGGCGGCACAAGCCGCTTTCTTTTTAGCTGCACATGGATTGCAAGCTTTCTTGGCAGCACACGGATTGCAGGCTTTTTTGGCCGCACAAGCTGCTTTTTTGGCGGCACAAGCCGCTTTTTTGACGGCACATGGATTATCGTAGGAGGCAAGAGCCACGCCAGACTTGCCGGTCATGGTTCCCACTACTGCGCCGCCAACTACGAGTCCCAATGCCAGGGGGATAGCTGCAACGGTAGTGAGCAGTTTGGTTTTAGAGGTTTTCATAAGTTCTTCTCCCGAAGGTTGTGAAAATTTAAATGGGTTTGAAAAATTAAATCGAGTCGGATCCTTTGAATTGGTCTGATGCAGAAAATCTAGCATAATGACACATCTGATGTGGTCAAAAGATTTCACGTAATTGTGAGGTGTACCAATTTGACTGCATACGGAATTTTACCGCCTAAACCTTTTGGTCTGTTCAGTAATTTCAATTCAACGGCTTTGGAAAACTATTGTGCTGGAATCAAAACGAGACGAAACCCGATCAGAATATGTTTGAGGTCAACAGGTCTGGCGTGTCTGGCAGCACTTCTGCATACGCCACAGCCCTTGTCATCCCAGGACCCGCCTTTAACCCGAAAGCGTTGTTTTGCTACTGTAGCCGTGGCTGTCCATTCAAAAACCTGGCCCGCGCCATCAAGCATGCCATAAGGGCTTGCCCCTTGCGGAAACATACCCACCGGCACCGTGTCAAATGCACCGGTGTCATTGCTGTTTAGTCTGGTTTTATCGAACGTATCGCCCCAGGGAAAGATCAGGCCCATTTTGCCGCGTGCGGCTTTCTCCCATTGTTTTTCCGTTGGCAGTTGCCATTTTTGCCCGGTTTTTTTCGAAAGCCACCGGGCATAGGCTTGCACATCTTTGTGAGATACCAGCACAACGGGGTGTTGAGTGCGGCCTTCAGGTGGTTTGTTGTCTGCCCAGGCAAAGCGCCGGGTACGCTCGTAAGGGTGAATTAATCTGTATGAGGCCCATGTTTTTTCATCAACATCCGGTGCACGATATCCGGTTTCGGCAATAAAACGGGCATAAAGCTCATTGGTGATCAGGTTTTTTGTGATGCTGAAAGCGGGTAAATTAATCTTCTGACGTTTTTCTTCAAAATCATACCAGCCGTTCTTGCGGGTTATGGAGTGGCCATAAGCGCGTTCATCAAGTTGATAACCCAGTTCTCTTTCGGCCTGGTCCGACCCGGTGATAAAGTCACCGCCAGCAACAAAAACCACCTCGGGTGCTTCGAAAACTTTGCTGGAGTTTTTCGCAGCTGAGACTGGAAGCTGAAAAAGCCCAAAGATAAAAAGGCTTAACAGGACAGGTTTTGCGACGTTTTTGATCATACTATTCTCAAACGCTGGCCCGATGCTGTTTCAGGGCGCGACCAACCGCGGCAATCTGCTTGGCAACATCAATGGCGGTTGATGAGGTGATTTCCAGATTGCGGTCTTCAAAAACATCTTCGTCGGGGTGTTTTTCGACCCAGTCGGCGATGCTGCGGTCGCGTTCAAGCACCAGTTGCTCAATTTGTGGAGTGAACAATGTTACCATCGCCCCAATCCACATGTTAACCGCAAGACAGGGAAATACGTGCTCAATCGAGAAGTGCTCGAGCAGCGCATTGGTGTCTTTAGCACTATACCAGCTTTCACCGGTCACCCATTTGTTGGTGGTGAACAATGAAACGGGAAATCCCGGATTGCTCATGGAAATAGCGATAAGATGGCATAGGGCATCATGCCCGAGCGGATGCGCACCTTCGCCGTCATAGGGCAGGGGTTTGACGCCTTTGGGCATGCCCTTGGCGCGCAAAAACGTGTGGAAATGGCCATGTTCGCCATCGCGATGGGAGTGATAGTAATACTGCCCATGGCTGTCATCATCATAGACATCACCATCGGGATAGTGGTCCATTTCGTAAAACGTACCCTGATTGGCAATAATCTGGCCGACAATATTGGCATTGGCTTTATGCAGATAACGATAGCATTTCTGAATTTCCTCTCCGGCTGCCGCCATACCTTCGAGTTGTGCGCGGGATAAATCGTTGAATTTTATTTTAAGGGCCATTATCAATTCTCTATGTTCACTAAAGCACTGGTCTTATTCATTATCACTAGGGGGCTTTGTTTCCCGGTTCAAGGCACATTTAATCACAAGCAGGTGATTTTTTCCATCAATTGCGGGTGTTTGCTTTCCTTTTTTAGTTGACCGGCATTACACTTTCACCAAGGAAAAATGGCGTAAAAGTGACAAAAGAAATGTTCAATTGGGGGAATGGGTTGAAATTTACTTGACAGTCCAGACAGTTCTGAAAATATATGTTCAAACAAGAACTCTGGCAGCCATTCGATTGGTTGAGTTTGATTTTCAAAGAGGGAAAAATGGGCGGTATCAATATAAAAACCAATGCAGACCTGATAACATTGATCAAGGAGCGCGATCTTGATTATATCAAGGTAGGTTTGTTCGACATAGACGGTATTTTGCGCGGGAAATATATGTCACGCGACAAATTTTTCTCCTCGCTGGAAAAAGGCTTTGCTTTTTGCGATGTGGTCGTGGGCTGGGACAGTCAGGACCAGCTTTATGACAATGTAAAGATTACCGGCTGGCATACGGGTTACGGCGATGCCGATGTCAGAATTCTACCGCAGACCACGCGCGAGCTGCCGATGGAAGAGGGCTCCATACTGGTGCTGGGTGAGTTTTCCGGGCGCGTTGAAGCGGTGTGTCCGCGTGGTATTTTGCGCCGGATAATTGACAAAGCAGCTTCCATGGGGCTGGCGGCAACAGCGGCGGCAGAATTCGAATTTTTCCTGTTTGACGAAACGCCGGACAGTGTTGCCGAGAAAAATTACCGCGATCTCGATAGTATCACACCGGGAAATTTCGGTTATTCCGTTATCCGCAATTCTGTTCATTCGGAATTTTATCAAGACCTTTTAAACCTTTGCATTGAAATGGATATGCCGATTGAAGGATTACACACGGAAACCGGACCCGGAGTGCTGGAGGCAGCGCTCGTTCATGATGATGTTCTGGCCGCCGCCGATAAGGCTGCATTGTTCAAGACCTTCACCAAGGTACTGGCCCAGCGCAATGGCTGGATTGCCACTTTTATGGCAAAGTGGTCACCCAAATGGCCGGGGTCAAGCGGCCACCTGCACCTGTCCTTGCGCGATGAGGATGGTAATTCGGCGTTTTATGACGACACAAAACCGCACAATATGTCAGACCAGATGCGTCACTTTATTGGCGGCCAACAGGCGCTGATGCCGGAATTTCTGTCGATGATCGCGTGCACGGTCAATTCTTACACACGGCTTATTCCGGGTTTTTGGGCACCGACAGATGCAAGCTGGGGGGTTGAAAACCGCACCTGTGCCTTGCGTGCAATTCCCGGCTCGCCCAACTCGCAACGCGTGGAATACCGCATCGCCGCTGCCGACATTAATCCCTATATCGCTCTTGCAGCAGCGCTTGGCTCAGGCCTGTGGGGGATAGAAAACAAGATTGAGCCCGATGAGGGCATCATCGGCAATGCCTACGATCACAAATTCGGCGAAGACCGCCAACTGCCGCGCACTCTATATGAGGCCGCCGGTCGCCTGAAGGCCTCAACCGCCGCAGTAGAATTGTTTGGCAGTGAATTTGTTGAACATTATGCTGCAACGCGTGAATGGGAAGAACGCGAATTCCGTAAAGCCATCACCGATTGGGAAATGCAACGCTACTTCGAAATAATATAAGAAAGTTCAGAAATTATGACTGTTAAATGCGTATCCCCGGTGAATGGGGAAGTCTTTGCCGAGCGTGAATATAGTGCTGACAGTATTGTCGATAAGACCTTTGCTGCAGCGCGTGAGGCGCAAAGCGACTGGGCGGCCTTGCCGATTTCTAAACGGGCCGAATATTGTACCGCTGCCGTTGACGCCATGTTGGCTATGGCTGACGACATTATCCCCGAGTTGAGCTGGCAGATGGGTCGACCGGTGCGTTATGGTCAGGGCGAGCTCAATGGCTTTGAAGAACGCGCGCGCCATATGATTTCGATTGCTGAAACCAGCCTCGCAGCCGTGCGGCCAGCCGAGCAACCCGGTTTTGATCGCTATATACAACGCGATCCTCTGGGCGTGGTTTTCACCATAGCGCCGTGGAATTACCCCTATCTCACCGCCGTCAACTCGATTATTCCCGCCCTTATGGCTGGCAACACCGTTGTGTTGAAACACGCACAAAACACGCTTCTGGTGGCTGAGCGCTTTCAACAGGCGTTTGATAAAGCCGGTCTGCCCTGGGGCGTTTTCCAGCATCTGATGCTGTCGCACGGGCAAACCGCGCGAATTATATCTGAAAATTTCGCCGACATGGTGTGCTTTACTGGCTCGGTGCCCGGTGGCGCCTCAATTGAAAAATCAGCTGTGGGAAAATTTATCCCCATCGGTCTCGAACTGGGCGGCAAGGATCCAGCCTATGTGCGCGGTGATTGTGATGTCAATTACGCTGCGGAAAACCTGGTCGATGGCGCCTTCTTCAATTCCGGCCAATCCTGTTGCGGCATTGAGCGCATTTATGTGGATGAGAAGATTTTTACGGCCTTCGTTGAGCGCTTCGTCGAGGTGGTCAATGAATATGTTTTAGGTGATCCGCTGGATGAAGCGACAACGCTCGGACCCATGATCAAGCCCGATGCTGCTGATTTTGTTCGCGGCCAGATTGATGATGCCGTCAAAGCCGGTGCAAAAGCGCATATTGATGCGGGCAACTTCCCGGCAACCGCTCGTGGTCCAGCCTACATGGCACCACAAGTGTTGACGAACGTAAATCACCAGATGAGTGTGATGATGGAAGAATCCTTTGGTCCCGTGGTTGGCATTATGGCAGTAAAAAATGATGATGAGGCCATCGCTTTGATGAATGACAGCGAATTCGGGCTGACAGCTTCAGTGTGGACGCCTGATGAAACGGCTGCGCGCGCCATTGGTGCGAGAGTCCACACCGGCACATTTTTTATGAACCGCTGCGATTATCTTGATCCGGCTCTTGCCTGGACCGGGGTCAATGATTCAGGTCGTGGCTGCACCTTGTCGAGCCTCGGCTATGAAGCTTTGACCCGACCCAAATCATTTCATTTAAGAACAACAATATAAGTTTAGAGGAAGCTGATGACAATCACTGCAAACTGGAGTTACCCCACGAACGTACGTTTTGGTGCCGGACGAATTTCTGAACTGGCTGAGGCCTGTCAATCTGCTGGTATGAAGCGCCCGTTGCTGGTGACAGACCCGGGAATTGCCGCCTTGCCAATGATGGACGAGGTTTTGACTACGGCTAAAGCCAACGGTCTTGACATCGGCCTGTTCAGCAACATTACCGCCAACCCCAGCGAACTCGACGTCATCGCCGGGGTCAAGGCCTACCTTGACGGCAACTATGATGGTGTGGTGGCCTTTGGCGGTGGCAGTGGCCTTGACGCCGGTAAGGCAATCGCCTTTATGGCCCGTCAGGAACTACCCATTTGGGATTTTGAAGATATTGGTGACAGGTGGACGCGCGCCAATGCAGATGTTATCGCGCCAATTGTAGCCGTGCCGACAACGTCAGGTACAGGTTCGGAAGTGGGGCGGGCTTCGGTAATCACCAATTCCGACACCCACATCAAGAAAGTTATTTTCCACCCCAAAATGATGCCATCTATTGTCATTGCCGATCCTGAATTAACCGTCGGATTGCCAAAAATGCTGACAGCCGCCACCGGCATGGATGCGCTTGCTCACTGTCTCGAAGCTTTTTGTGTGCCAGGTTATCACCCGATGGCTGACGGTATCGCTGTTGAAGGTATCAGGATGGTGCATAAAGCGCTGCCGCGTGTTGTTGCCGAACCCACAGACATCAAGGCTCGCGGCGACATGTTGGTTGCGTCTTCCATGGGTGCTACTGCCTTCCAGAAAGGCCTCGGCTCCATCCACGCGCTTTCCCACCCATTTGGTGGCATCTACGGGGCTCATCATGGAGCGCTTAACGGCGTGATTATGCCATACGTTTTGCTCGCCAACAGATCCGTAATTGAAACCAAGGTGGATTATCTGGCTACAGTGATCGGCGTTAAAGGTTTTGATGGGTTTTATGACTGGATACTAAACCTGAGATCAGAAATCGGTATTCCCAACACACTCAAGGATTTGGGTATTGATGATCCCGATTTTGACCGGATAGGAGCCATCGCTATTGAAGACCCAACCCACAACGGTAATCCGATAGCCTTCTCGATCGCGGAATATGCTGATTTGGCAAAAAGAGCTTATCTCGGGGATTTGAATTTTAACACCTGATGTGTGTTGTGTTCATCAGTATTCCTACCCCACCCATATCGTCATCCCCGGGCTTGTCCCGGGGATCCATTCCTCAATACCCTCGGCAAAAAGACGTTTTCTTTTTTTCGAAAGCTCAACGGCATGGATCCCCGGGACAAGCCCGGGGATGACGGATTAGGTGAGTTCAGTTGAACGC
>CAZVAZ010000113.1:0-7430 GCA_964625235.1 uncultured Hyphomicrobiales bacterium | reverse complement strand
TCAATTCTGCCGTTTCCAGATCGGTAAATAAAATCGGTGCATCGCGTAACGATAACGGCCGGTACAACTGCCTCATAACTTCCTGTGAGCGCTCACCTTCGAGCCCGATAACGATACGATCGGGACGCATGAAATCTTCAATGGCTGAACCTTCACGCAAAAATTCCGGATTGGAGGCCATTTCAAAATCAGCCAAAGGGTTGGCTTTTCTCACAATGGCTTCAAGACGCCTTGCCGTGCCCACCGGAACCGTTGATTTGGTCGCAATAACCGTGAAGCCCGAGAGATTTTCAGCTATTTCTTTGGCCGCACTATCCACAAATACCAGATCAGCCGCCCCGTCGCCACGACGCGAAGGTGTGCCAACCGCTATGAATACGACGTCAGCGCACCTGACCGATGCCGCGAGATCTGTCGTGAAATGAAGTCGCCCGGCACCATGATTTTTCCTCACCAGGTCTTCGAGACCCGGTTCAAAAATAGGAATTTCATCCTTTTCCAGCCGCTCAATCTTGGCAGTGTCTTTGTCAACACAGGTAACATTATACCCGAACTCGGAAAAACACGCACCCGAAACCAGGCCAACATATCCTGTACCGATGACAGTAATTTGCATAGTTACCTCAATAAAAAGGATGAAAGCAGCAATAATTATATATAGGTTTGATTAAATTATTGGCAAATTAATTCGATGACAAAACCCAGGAACAAATCATGAGCTCACCCAAACCAGTTGAATATGGCGATGCCAGCCCCGCTGTGCGCGAAGTCTTTGAAGACATCATGTCAACACGCAATGTTCCAGACGTAAACAACTTCTGGAAATATCTTGCCAATGACCCCCGCACCTTGAAACGCACGTGGGAAAGCTTAAAAGAGATTATGGCCCCCGGAGCACTCGATCCGCTGGTAAAGGAGATGGTCTATCTTGCCATTTCAGTATCCAACAACTGCGGCTACTGCATCGCCAGCCATAGTGCCGCTGCCACCAAAGCCGGGATGACACCGGAACAATTCTCTGAATTAATGGCCGTAGTCGGCATGGCCAACGAAACCAACCGCCTCGTCAACGGTTATCGCGTGCCCATAGATCCAGGCCTTGAAAAATAACAATGCTTGTACAGCACTTTTCAAATAAATAATGACAGGAGTTCACAATGACAAACCCCGTTATCGCCGCCAAAAACCCGATTAAAACCGAACTGGAGCTGGGGAAAAAATATTTCTGGTGCCGCTGCGGCCTGTCAAAAAAGCAACCTTTCTGCGATGGTTCGCACAAAGGTACAGAATTCACACCGCTGGCATTTACCGCAGAAAAATCCGGTCCTGCATTCCTGTGTCAATGCAAAAGGTCAGCCAGGGCACCTTTTTGCGACGGCACCCACAGTCGTCTGGATGATGAATAATCTCATATAAGGCAACAACATACACCAAAGTCATCACCCGTTGAGAGTTGATGCAGATCAAGGAAATTCATCGGTAATTTACTAAGAATCAAATGCTTCTACCTGAAGGATCCATTGATTTTGCCCAACCCTGCACCAGCCCGTAAAAAAGACGCCGGTCACATTTTGTTTGAGCGTGCCTTCCGGCCTTTCTTCCCTGGTGCCGCCCTGTTTGCCGCCATTGCCATCCCCCTATGGATTTTCACCCTGAAGACAGACCTGGAAATGCCAACAGGTTTTTCTGCGCGCGATTATCATGCTCATGAAATGATATTCGGTTATCTGGGCGCAGTGCTGGCGGGGTTTTTGTTCACAGCAATGCCCAACTGGACCGGTCGCCCGGCCCTGGCTGGAACCCGTCTGGCATTATTGTCTGCCCTGTGGCTGGCAGGCCGATTAGCCATTTTTACATCTGCCTCATGGCCAACAGTAGCCGTTGTGATTGACGCAAGCTTTTTACTGACCGTCAGCGCCCTTGCCTGGAAGGATGTGATTGCCGGCGGAAGTGTCCGCAATATGCCGGTTTGCCTCCTCGTCAGCCTTCTGGCCATCGTCAATATCGCTTATGATTTTGCCCTGTTGCAAGGCGCGGACACGGGCTGGGCCGAACGCTCGGCCCTGGCGGTTATTGCCACTCTGATATCGCTTGTCGGCGGCCGCGTTGTCCCCAATTTCAGTGGCAACTGGATGAAGAAAAACAATATTGCTCCCCTGCCCGCTCCATTTTCCACATTTGACAAAGCCGTGCTTGCCGCCACCGTCATCACCTTGACAAGCTGGATTGTCGACCCTGAATCCAGCCGTACCGGCTATCTGTTTTCCCTTACCTTTTTCGCCCAGGCTGCAAGGTTATTCAGGTGGCGGGGGTGGCAGACAACGGCCGAGCCTCTGGTTTTAATCCTGCATGTCGGCTACCTGTGGCTAGCCTTGTGGTTTGGCCTGACCGGTCTGGCAATCCTGTCACCAGCCTCATTTTCCGTCACAAGCGCCTTGCATGCCCTGACTGCAGGTGCCATTGGCACCATGACAATGGCCATCATGACGCGGGCAATTCTGGGCCACAGCGGCCGCAAACTCAGCGCCGGACGCACCACCAGAATTATCTATGCACTGATTGTCGCGGGCACCTTCGTGCGCGTGTTCGCACAAAGTTTTACCCTGGATTTCATGGTGGCTACGACCATTTCCGGCACCTTGTGGAGCGCAGGCTTCCTCTTGTTCGCACTTACTTACGGTCGTTATTGTCTGACGTTAAAAAAATCTTCTCAACAGTGAGTTTTCAATCAGACACGGTCCGCGTTAAACTCACGCTTAAAACCACCTACACGCTCGGCGAGATATTGTGCGAAATCGTAGTTGGGGCGCTCAAGATGGCTTAAATGTCCCGGTTTGGCAGCATTTGCACTAAGACCTCTAAACACTTTTTCCGTGCATCCGCGGTCTTCAACATTTACCTCATTCAGCAGGGATTTAAGCTGGGTAAAATGCGTCTGGGCATCGCTCGAATTGGCAAACTCCGGTGCCATGCCGCCGCCAAAAGTAATGTGCACCTGGCCTACGCCATGCGGCAGCAGCGATAAATACCAGAAATACCCTGGTGTGAGCGTAATCATCAAACTGGGGTATATGGCCAGCAAAAAGGTCATTCGCCGCCTCTCACCCGTAATTCTGGTATTATCACGGTGAGCCAGAGCAATTGGCAGGCGGTCATCTTTAAGAATAGTATGGTAGTTGAATGCAGGGCTTCCCGGCACACAGACCATCTCGCTGAGCTTCGATAAACCACCAATTGTGCCCGCATGACACACTGGCAGGTGGTAACTCTCCATGAAGTTTTCAGCCAGGATTTTCCAGTTGGTATCCCAGATATGGGTTTCATGGAATGTCTCGATATAATTTTCCATTTCAAAATCGGCAATCAACCCCTGCACTTCCGAAAGCTGCAAAGCAACGTCTGGCGCGTCCGGGTTCAGGCTCACCATGATCCAGCCCAGCCATTCCTCACATCTGATTTGTGGCAGCTTGTAATTTTGTTTGCAAAAACCCGCATTGAGCTCCATCGCCGGCGCACCGCGCAATGCGCCGTCGAGATCATAAGTCCAGGCATGATAGGGACAGGTGATTTTACGCCGGTTGCCAGAGCCTTCGAGCAGGGTCGACATACGGTGCAGACACACGTTCGACATCGCCCGCAAATGACCGTCATTGTCGCGGATCACAAAAATCGGCTGCCCGGCCAGTTCATGGGTAACAAAATCGCCGGTTTTCGGCAACGCACTGGCCCGCCCGACACAGATCCAGTCTTTGGCAAAAACCTCTTGTTGTTCAGCCTGCAAAAAAGCCTCACTGGTATACACACCCGGTGGCATTGCCGTTGCCCGTTCAAACGGAACACTCACATTTTCAATTAACCCGGAGATTGGATCCATGCCCGTCAACTGCATTTTCTCCCGTTATTTTTTCTAAAACTCTTTTATTCCGATGAACATAACATATATGCTATGTATAGAAACCTTAGACTGTCAGCTTCGGGGCAAATGCTGCAATGGATCGACTGTTAAGCAACTCGCCAACATTGAAATCAAATGAAAAATGCGACACCTGCAGCGTCAGGCACCGGGCGGTATGTGGTGCCCTGACATCTAAAGAACTTAATCATCTCAACCGGATCGCGCGGCATAAAAAAATCAGCGCCGGTGGGGTAATTCTGTCTGATGAAGAACCAGCTGATTTTGTTGGTATTATTACCAGCGGCGCTGTCAAACTTACCAAAACCCTTGCCGATGGCCGCCAGCAGATTGTCGGTCTTCAGTTTGCCTCAGATTTTCTCGGGCGCACCTATGATGATCGCAACCACTTCTTCGCAGAAGCCGCCACTGACGTAGAAATCTGCAGTTTTCAGCGCCAAGACTACGAGGTGATGCTGGAAAAATACCCGGAACTTGAAAACAGATTGCTCCAGCACACACTGGATGAACTTGATTCTGCCCGCGAATGGATGCTGCTTCTGGGACGCAAAACGGCCGAAGAAAAAGTGGCAAGTTTCCTGTTGATGCTTGCCAAAAAGAGTTCAGTTATCGGCTGTCATCATAACAGCGCGCTGTCGTTTGCAACGTTTACCCTGCCGATAACACGCACGGACATGGGAGATTATCTCGGCCTCACCATCGAAACCGTTTCGCGCCAGATCACCCGCCTGAAATCCCGCAAGATCATCTCGATCACCGGCAACCGGGATTTTCTGGTACCTGATTTAAACAAGCTGGCCGAAGTTGCCGGAAATGATGTTTCAGGCATAAATTAAATCATACAATCCTGGAACACTTCTCAATCATATTGAACAAGGATTTTGCCCGGTGACAACCAACGGCACTCTTGCCGAAGCAATCGACATTATTGTGGTTGGCGGCGGCAACGCAGCATTGTGCGCAGCCTTGTCCGCACGCGAAAGTGGCGCCAGTGTTCTGGTGCTGGAGCGCGCACCCGAAGCTCTGTCAGGTGGCAACAGCCGTTTTACTGCCGGGGCCTTTCGCTGTGTTTATGATGGTGTTGATGATCTCAAACGCCTGATGCCGGATTTAACACCCGATGAAATTGCCCGCACGGATTTTGGCACCTATAGCCAGGAACAGTTTTTCGACGACATGGGCACGATAACCGAATACCGCTGCAATCCTGATCTGGTCGAGCTGCTGGTCAAGCGCTCGACTGAAACGCTGCTCTGGATGCAATCAAAAAATGTCCGGTTTCAACCTATCTGGGGGCGACAGGCATTTCTGGTCGACGGGCGGTTTAAATTCTGGGGCGGCCTGACCATAGAGGCCTGGGGTGGTGGCCCCGGTCTGGTGGATACATTGACTTCTACTGCAATAAAGGCCGGCGTTGAAATCCTTTATGGTGCCCGCGCTCTGTCCCTGGTCGGTGATGAACTCGGCGTAAAGGCCATAAAGGTGAAATATCAAGGTGCCATCCATACCATCGAGGCCAAGGCGATCATTCTTGCCAGCGGTGGATTTGAAGCCAACCATGAATGGCGTGCGCGTTATCTCGGTCCCGGCTGGGATTTGGCCAAGGTGCGCGGCTCGCGCTTCAATACCGGCGATGGTATCGCCATGGCGCTCGATATTGGTGCAGCTCCCTATGGCCACTGGTCAGGCTGCCACGCGGTTGGCTGGGACCGTAACGCGCCTGAATTCGGCGATCTGGATGTGGGCGACGGTTTTCAGAAACACTCCTACCCCTTCGCCATAATGCTCAATGCCGATGGCGAGCGCTTTGTCGATGAAGGGGCTGATTTTCGCAACTACACCTATGCCAAGTACGGCGGCGTTATATTAAGGCAACCGGGGCAGTTTGCCTGGCAGATTTTTGACAGCAAAACCACTCACCTCCAGCGCGATGAATACCGCATTCGCCAGATAACCAAAGTCAGCGCTGATACGCTGGAGCAACTGGTTGAAAAGCTTGACGGTGTAAATGCCGCCCACGCTCTTGAGACCATCAAAACCTTTAACAATGCTGTGCAAAATGATATCCCCTTCAACCCCAACATCCTGGATGGGCGTGGCACAGAAGGCCTGACCATACCAAAATCCAACTGGGCCAACAGCATAGATGAAGGACCGTTTGAAGCCTTTGCCGTTACCTGCGGTATAACGTTCACCTTTGGTGGCCTGCGCATCGACACAAACGGCAAAGTCCTGAGCACCGACCTTGAGCCCATACCTGGCCTTTATGCCGCCGGAGAACTTGTCGGCGGTCTGTTTTATTCAAATTACCCCGGTGGTACCGGTCTTATGTCCGGCTCTGTATTCGGCAGACTGAGTGGCGCATCGGCAGCAGACCATGCAAAAACCAAACAGTGAACAAGGAGCAATAATGGCTGTACAGAAATTTACCCCGACTTTCACACGTCTTTCCGGTGACGACCTGGCCAAATGGAGAGATATCCCTCCGGCAATCGCCTCTGACTGCATGAACCGCTGTTACGCCATGGCTGCGCGCTTTTCCCCTTTGGCACCGGGAATGACGGTGTGCGGACACGCGCGCACGGTAACCGGGATGGTTGGCGACAATGGCGCATCGCACGCTGCAATCGGACTGGCACAACCGGGAGATATTCTGGTCATTGACGCTCGCGGCCATACCGAAACCGCCGTCTGGGGCGGCATCATGACCCGGGCAGCTATGCAACAAAAACTTGGCGGCGTGGTGATTGATGGCGCTGTGCGCGATGCCTCGGAAATCCGCGAATTTGGTTTTGCCACCTTTGCTGCAGGCATTTGCCCGGCAGGCCCGTCCAAAGGCTTTGGCGGGATTATAGACGGGGCTATTTCGTGCGCCGGATGCCCGGTAAAACCCGGAGACATTGTGCTTGGTGATGATGATGGCATAGCCGTGGTACCGCTCGAGCGGCAGGCAGAAATACTCAAACTGTGTCTGACAAAAATCGAACAGGAAAATGCCACCAACGCCGACACAAAATCGGGCATCCTGCCAGCCGCGGGTTTCAACCTGGACATTGAGGAAATCAGCTGAAATAAATAACCCGGCAGTTCAGATTTTAGCGGCTACCATTCAATTCGTTCGATATCGTTGAAATTGATCTGGCTGCCGTCTTCGAAAATTATCGATCCCGATGCATCGTCGGAAAAGTCTATGGAGCCTGCGTCCGAAGCTTCGACAGTCCCTGAATCAAGCTGATAAGTCCAGCCGCCAACTTCGCTGCCGTCTGCACCCTGCAGTTCAATCGTATCGGTCCAGCCGCCACCTGAACCACCATTAATTGTATCGATTCCACCACCTTCTTCAAAAACAAAGAAATCTGACCCCGCACCACCTAGCAGCGTGTCATTGCCAGCACCACCTGAAATCGTGTCATCACCATCATTGCCATACAGCGTGTCATTGCCCGCACCGCCAATCAGCGTATCATCACCGCCATTGCCAAGCTGAACCACTGCCTCGGTCGCTTTGGAGGCATCA
>CAZVAZ010000112.1:0-7480 GCA_964625235.1 uncultured Hyphomicrobiales bacterium | reverse complement strand
CATCGGCACCCAGAACGGCAAGCTGGAAGGTGCAGAACGGCCCCGCCAACACATGGGTGAGGTCAAGAACCCGTATTCCCTCAAATGGCTTCATGGTATTTTTATTCCTCCCGGTTGCCTGACCACCGGCACCCGAAAAAGAATGCTGTATAAAACCGGCACCACGCCTAGTGTCAGGATGGTGCCAACCAGCAGTCCGCTTGAGAGCACAATGGCGAGGTCGTAAAACAGCACATCGCGCGAAATGATAATGGGAGCCAGGCCGAAAATAGTGGTAATCGTTGTCATCAAAATCGGACGCAATCTTTTGGCCGAAGCTGCCAGAATGGCATCATAAGCCTCAAGTCCATTGTCAATTTCTCTATCAATCCGGTCAATCAGCACAATCGCATTATTGATAATGATACCGGCCAGCGCCAGCAGGCCTAAAATAGCAAAAAAGCCAAAGGCTGCACCGGGCATGATCAACAGGCCAAGAGTGACTCCAATCAAAGTAAGGGGAATGACGGAGAGAATTATCAGCGGTTTGCGGTAGCTGTTAAACTACCCGACCAGCACCAGAACAATCAGGATAAAGGCCAGGGGCATATTAGCGAAAAGCGAGCGTTGAGCATCAGATGAATCAGCTATCTCACCGCCTTTTTCGACGTCATACCCATCAGGCAGGTTGAGCTTGTCCAATCCTGGCGATATGAGGGCATCGAGCTCGGCTGCCGATTTAACTGAATGTTTGGCAGATACCGTCACCACGCGTTCAAGGTTGCGGCGCTGGATCATGGAAAACTCCGCCTGACCGTCAAAATCAGCCACCTGCAACAGCGGCACCGGTGTGCCTTCAATAGTGGCAATGTTGAGGGTGCGCAGCCGGTCAATGTTGGTGCGCACGTCGCCTTCTGCACGCAAATAAACCGGTATGATGGTATCGCCTTCGCGGAAATCTGTGACAATTGACCCGGACAGGATGGATTCAAGTGCGGTAGCGATTGATTCTGACGTCACTCCGGCGCGGCGCGCACGCGACTGATCGACCTTAACAATCAGTTTGATAAGTCGATTTTCCCAATCATCCCTGATATTAATGGTACCCGGAATTTTACGTATTCGGGCTTCAAGCCGGCGGGCGGCGGCGACCAGAACATCCGCATCTTCGCCAATGATACGGTACTCAACCTTGCCCGCTTCGCTGCCGCCTTGCGACATCGGTTTTACCTGTATGCGGGCTTCGGGAATATTACCATTGGCAAAGGCCTGTATCCTTTGCATCACCGGTGCCATGCTCGAAAACCCCTCAACATTGACAATCATAAATGCGCGATTGGGGTCAGGGTCAATGGGCTCAAGGCCAAGATAAAACCGCGGGCCGCCATTGGCCACATAGGAGACAAAAGAAGTGATCTCCGGGTTTTGTTTTTTATCTCCCAGCCAGGCGGTCAAAACTTTTGCAGCAGCAATTGTGCCATAGGTATTGGCACCCACCGGCAAATCAAGATAGACCTGTATCTGGGTTCTGTCGGATGCCGGAAAGAAAATCTTGGGCACAAATTTCAACGCCCATCCCGACACAAACAATGCGCCAATGACCGCCACCAGAAACAAATATCGCAGCCGCAGCACATAAGAAAGCAGGGTCCGGTAGCTTCTGTAAAACCTGGTGTCAAAGGCAACGGCCTCATCCACGGGCTCTTTCTTTTTGATGAACCACACACAAAACAGCGGTGTTGCCGTCATCGCCAGCAGCCATGACCCCAGCAGGGAAATCGCTATAACCAGAGAAATTGACCGGGTATATTCCCCGGCAACACTGTCGGCCAGCATCAATGGCATAAATGCAAAAATGGTTGTGAGGCTCGAAACCAGCAGGGGCAGGGCCATTGATCTTCCGGTTTCGATGGCGGCTGCAATGCGCTCCTCACCAACCGACAGGCGGCGTTCTATTTCTTCGGCAATAACAATGCCGTTGTCGACCAGCAGGCCCAGAGAAATAATCAACGTGGCCAGTGACATTTTTTCCAGCTCAATACCCACGTACCGCATCACCAGCAGGCTCAGCAACATTGTCAGCGGCACCATAACGCCAACAATCAGCCCGGTGCGCCAACCCAGAAAAATCATCACGATTGCGAGCACAATGGCGATGGTCTGATAAAGGTTGTTCATCACCCCGTTAACTGCTGCGGCAATCTCATTGGGCTGGAAGGTGACGAGGCGCAGTTGATAACCGATTGGCAGGGCGTTTTCCAGCACTGTCAGTTTCGCCTTTAAATCATCGGCGAATTTAAATGAATCATACGCATCCACCATTTGCACGCTGACAATAATGGCCGGTTCACCATTAAAATATGCCGGACTTTTGGGCGGGTCCACATAAGCGCGGCTGATGGTGGCAATATCGCGCATGTAAACCACCTGTCCCGGTTTGTCGGGCAATTGAACAGTGACCTGACCAATGTCCTCCAGCGTGTCAAAGTTTCCGGTGATTTCCAATGTCAGGCTGGTGGTGCCAGCTTCTATGCGTCCCCCCGGCGAGATGATGTTGGTTTGTCCAATCGAATCAACAAGAAGTCGCGGAGAAAGGCCGAGTTGGGCCAAACGAATATTGTTGACCTCAATAAAAATCCGTTCGGGCTCGACGCCATAGAGTTCAATTTTTGAAACACCGGCAACCGAGTACAGCTTGTTGCGCATGTCTCTGGCTTTCTCGCGCATTTCAGCCAGCGAAAACCCTTCTGCCGTCACCGCAATCGTCGCCATGGCGACGTCGCCATAATTGTCGTTAACGAAGGGGCCCCGGGTGCCATCGGGCAATTGCGATTTTACATCTGTCATTTTGTTTCGCAACGATTGCCAGATGGGAGTAAGGTCATAATATTTATCATACAGCACCACCCGGATGGTTGCCTGACCCGACCGGGTGGTTGAGATGATGTCCTTGACTTCAGGCATCTCACGAATTTTTTCTTCCAGCTTGCGGGTGACAAGGTCTTCCATCCGCTGCGGTGACATGCCCTGAAATGCGGCAGTGACAAGCGCTGTTCGTATGGTGATCTCCGGATCTTCACGCGAAGGGTGGGACAGAAAACTGATAGGTCCAGCCAGCACGATGATGATGACAATCATCAACACCAGCATGGAATTATTCAAGGCCCAGCGGGTCAGTGAAATCATGATGGGCTACCGTGCCTGTCTGGTGTCGAAGAGGGAGACTTTCATATTGTCGAGAAGAAACGACACACCGGCGATGGCGACAATGTCACCCGCCTCGATTTCTCCGATAACCTCAAGCTCATTATCGCGCACATTGATGACTTTAATACTGCGTTTGCGCACTATTTTTTCCTGTTCATCGAATACGAAAATTGCACCGCTGTTCTTTTCCGCCGAAGGCAGAACTGCCGATATCGGCAGCATAAAAGCCGTGCCGGTAGCCTCGGTTGTAAACTTGAAACTGACCTCAACCGTCATACCTGGCTTGGCTTCAGGATGTTCGCTGGTCAGTCTTACGGTTACCGGATAGGAATTGGCAGCCCCGGCACTGCCGGCAATCTCGATAATGCGCCCGGTGCCTGATTGCGCAACCGCAGTGGCACCTTGTCCCTCCATAATGGTGGGGAAAATGACGTCAACCCCATCGCCGATTTTGAGACGCTGGACCATGCCTTCGGGAACAGTTGCCTTGATTTTCAACTGCCCGTCAGAGCTTATCTGGACAATCTTCTGACCGGCGGTAATTTCCGCAAACCTTTCAACATATTTTTCGCTTATCTGCCCGGCAACGGGCACAATCAGATCGGTTTTTTTGAAATCCCGTTTTGCCAGATCCAGAGCTGATTTTGTCCGGCTGGCCGCACCTGTGGCACTGTCAAGATTGGCCCGGGCCGTATCAAACGCCGTTTGAGTGGCGAAACCTTTTTTGAACAGGGTTGATTGCTGTGCAAACTTGGCTGCTGCATCCTTGAGCCTGGCCTCGGCTTCATTAAGCTGGGCTTGTGTTGACTGGATATTCAAAAGATACTGTTCGGGATCAAGCCGGGCAATAAAAGTCCCGGCATCAACCCGGTCACCTACTTCCGCCTTCAGGCCCAGCAATCGTCCCGAAACCTCAAACGCGATATCGGTTACCAGATTGGCCTCAACAATACCGGCAATACGCCTGACCTGTTCACCGGCACGTTGCGTTACCACCAGGCTCTTGATGGCCCGAACAGGCGCTTCAACCACCGCTTGTTCTTCTTCACATGCATTGAGTAAAGGAAGAAGAGCTAGAACCAGAAATTTTCGCCACATTAATGCCACCCACACCCTTATATTCCAACTTTTGCGTAGAGTTTCACAGAAGCTGAAACTACGCAACGGGTAGAATTTCAAAGGCTTTAAAAATTTACGTGTCTTGCAAAATATTGTCTAGAGCGTGATGCAGAGTTTCAGTCTCCGGTCTGTTGCGCGTTATCAACGCAATGTCACGATAGGTTGCAGGCACAGTGCACGGCGCGATTGTATAAATACCCGCGCCATTGTCAGGCAGGCTGCGCTGAGGAAGAATGGCAACCCCAAAACCTTCATCAACCATCGTCATAATACCGCGCAGCGTATCAAGTTCCATCACATCGTTGGGTGCAATTCCGGCACTAACAACAAGGTTTTCTATCAAGGCTCCAATACCCGTTCGCCGTTCAAAGCGGATAAACGGTATCTGCTCCAGCTGCTTCAGTTTTAACCGCAGTCCAAATTTCTTTCTACCGATCATGAAAAATTCCTCGCGATAAATCACACTGACCCGCAAATCCACCGGCATTGGCGGTGTCAGGGTTATCAGGGCTGCATCCAGCGAACCCGATTGTACGTTTTTAATCAGGGCGGCGCTGAGGTTGCTTTTGATTTTAATCTGGGCATCTTTGTGGGTGCCGTAAATTACCTTGAGTGCGCGCGGCAACAATTGCACAATTGCAGTGGGAATGACGCCGAGAGCCAGGGGGCCTTTGAGCGGTGCCTGGGTGCGCACCAGCCGTTTTAGCGCTTCATAGCGTGAGACAATTTCTTCAGCCGGTCCCAGTAGCCGCAATCCAGCCGATGTCAGGGCCGGTGGCCGCCGGCTGCGATCAAACAATTTGACCCCGAGCTCAGCCTCCAGAGCCTTGAGTTGCATACTCACGGCTGACTGGGTGATATGCAACCGCTCGGCGGCTTCCTGAAAGGAACTGGCCTGATGAACACAGAGCAACGTATGAAGATGGCGCAGAGACATATAAAATCAAATTAGTTGAAGATAAAAACTAATATAATTCGTTTGTATTTATTTGTGAAGTGCGCTTTTGTTGTGTGGATTAAATTTTTTAAAACAAAGACACTTCAGGATTATTCTCCATGACATCAGGAATAAATGACTTGGCGTCGCAGGCTCGCGAGTTGGCGGATGAAAAAATAGCCGCACGTGCTGCCGACATTGACCGCAGTGAAGAATACCCGTGGCAAAATATCGAGGACCTGTGCGAAGCCGGTTTCATGGGGCTGACCATACCGCAGAAATATGGTGGCCGGGGACTGAGTTTTCTCGATGCAACAATTGTCATCGAAGAAATGGCCCGGGTCTGTGGCGTCACCGGGCGTATTGTTGTCGAAGCCAATATGGGGGCTATTTCAGCCATTATGCGCTATGGCAGTGAGGCGCAGAAAAAACTTGGCGCCGATCTCGTCCTCAAGGGAGACAAGCCCGCCATCTGCATAACCGAGCCTGATGCCGGAAGTGCGGCTACACAAATGACCACCCGTGCCGACCGCATTGACGGCGGCTACCGCCTCAACGGAAAAAAACACTGGATTACTGGTGGCGGCGTATCGAAACTTCATCTTATCTTTGCCCGTGTCTTTGATGAAAAAGGCAATGAAGAGGGCATCGGCGGGTTTATCACGGTGCAAGGGGCAAAGGGGCTCAAGGTGGGCACGCGCGAGCCTGCCATGGGATTGCGCGGCATTCCCGAAACTGAAATTATCATCGAAGATCTGGAAGTTGCCGATGATATGATCCTGGCCCCGCCATCGGGCTTTAAACGCGGCTTTGGCGATTTAATGACAGCGTATAACTCACAGCGCGTGGGCGCTGCAACCGTGGCTCTTGGAATTGCCCGGGGAGCCTATGAACAAACCGTATCGTTTGTTAAAACCCGTGAACAGTTTGGCCGCCCGATTGGAGAATTTCAGGGGCTGCAATGGATGCTGGCGGATATGTCAACACAACTATCCGCAGCGCGCGCACTCGTGCATGGCGCAGCACAATCGGCGCTCACCAGCGGTACCGGTTTTCCCGATGCGCTTATAGCCGCTCAGGCGAAGTTATTTACCTCCGAAATGGCAGTATCCGTCACCAATGATGCCTTGCAAATTCACGGTGCGGCAGGATATTCGCGCAACAATCCGCTGGAGCGCATGGTGCGCGATGCCCGCATGTTTACCATTGGCGGCGGCACCGCCCAGGTGTTGCGCACAATGATAGCTGGCCGTATTCTCGGCTGGAAGTTGCCCCAGACCCGCGACGGCTATACAAAAGTAGCCGAGCTAAACAGAAAATCAACGAAGGAATAAATATGCGTTCAACTGACGTATTGGCCGCCAGATTATATGCGGCTGGCTGCCGCTATGCTTTTGGCATGCCCGGTGGCGAAGTGTTGACTATTGTCGATGCCCTTGAAGCCGCCGGTATCAGGTTCATTTTAATCAAACATGAAAATGCCGCCGGTTTCATGGCCGAAGGTGTCTATCACCGCACCGGCGCACCCGGCATTTTAGTCGCGACTTTAGGCCCCGGTGTTGCCAATGCCGTCAATGTCATAGCCAATGCGGACCAGGACCGCGTGCCGATGATTTTCCTTACCGGCTGCCTCGATGCCGATGATGCCCACACTTATACCCACCAGATTTTTGATCACCGCGCCATCCTCGAGCCGATTACGCGCGCAACCTTTACTTTAAGTGCCCAAAGCGCTGATGTCATCGCTGATAAAGCGGTAAATCTCAGCCTCGCCGCGCGTCCCGGACCAGTCCACATTGACGTGCCGATATCCGTAGCCGATGCACCGGTAAAAACCACAGGAAAAGTCCTTCGCGCACCCCAAAGCGCCACCGCACCGGCACCCGGCCCCGATCTTGAAAAAGCGCGCCAATGGCTGGCCACCGCCAAAAAGCCGATCATGATCATTGGTGTCGATGTGCTCAGCGAAGGTTCATCCACCAGCGCTCAGGCTTTTGCCCGAAAATACCGCATACCCGTGCTTACCACCTATAAAGCCAAAGGTGTGTTACCCGAAGATGATGTGCTGGCTCTGGGTGGCATTGGTCTGTCGCCGGTGGCTGACCGTGAACTGCTGCCGTTTGTCAACGAAGCTGATCTGATCATTTGCGCGGGCTACGACCCGATAGAAATGCGCCCCGGCTGGCAAAATGCGTGGGATGTAAAAAAGCAGAATGTTATCGATATCACCACAGCGCC
>CAZVAZ010000111.1:0-7487 GCA_964625235.1 uncultured Hyphomicrobiales bacterium | reverse complement strand
TGTTCAGCATATTGACTGGCAACTTTCGACAACTCCTGACGGCGTTCTTCATTGAGTTCGGGAATTGGAATTCTTAACAATGTGCCCTCTGTGATCGGATTGAGACCAAGCGATGAATTGCGGATGGCTTTTTCAACAGCGCTGACAAGAGAATTATCCCACACCTGCACCGACAACATGCGCGGCTCGGGAACCGATATTGTCCCCACCTGGGCCATCGGCATTTGCGCGCCATAAGCGTCAACATTGATCGGCTCGAGCAAGCTTATCGAAGCCCGGCCGGTTCGCAATCCGCCGAATTCTTTCCGCAAAACCGAAGCCGAGCCTTTCATGCGCCGTTCAATATCATCAATATCAAACTCTTCATCAGCCATCTTGAAAAACCTCTATTCTGTCGCGTTCTTTCCAATGCTAATCATCAGAAATGATCGTAAATCTCCCTTGCCCCTTTACCGCTGCCAGCAGTGCCCCCGGTGTTCTTATGGAGAATACGATAACAGGTATAGCATTGTCGCGGGTAAGTGTAATGGCGCTTGCGTCCATAACCTTCAGATTTTTCACCAGCAGGTCCTGATAACTCAACCTGTCATAGCGTTTTGCATCAGCAGAGGTCTTGGGATCAGCTGAATACACACCATCAACGCTGGTGCCTTTCAACATCACATCACTGCCGGTTTCAGCCGCACGCAAAGCTGCCGCTGTGTCTGTTGTGAAAAACGGATTTCCGGTGCCTGCGGCAAAAATAACGATACGTTTTTTGTTGAGATGGCCGATGGCACGCGGACATGTATAGGGCTCACAAACCGTTGGCATGGGTATGGCTGAAAGCACACGGGCGTTCCTGCCTTCGGCATGCAAAGCGCTTTGCAAGGCCAGGGCATTCATGACGGTTGCCAGCATCCCCATATAATCTGCACTGGTCCGGTCCATTCCCTTGGCTGCGGCACTAAGCCCGCGAAAAATATTGCCACCACCAATCACCAGGCCGATTTCAACACCAAGATCGGCCACATCACCAATTTCAACGGCTATGCGCCGGGCGGTATTTGCATCAACACCGTAGTCCCTGTCACCCATGAGAACTTCGCCTGAAACCTTGAGCAAAATGCGTTTATACAGCGCATCATCAGCCATATTTTCAATATTCCTCTTGTCATCCGGGCATTAAAAATCTGCGACAGGAAAACCTGCCGCAGATTATGTTACAAATCGAAAAAAAGTATAGCGTTTTTTAGCTGATTCGCCCGAACCTTAAGCGCTGATTAAAAATCACGAGCCCGATGTTACCGCAGCAACTTCGGCGGCAAAATCTTCCTGCTTTTTTTCAATGCCTTCACCGAGACTAAAGCGCACAAAGCCGGTGATCTTAACCGGTGCACCAACGGACGCCTCAGCTGCCTTGACCGCCTGTTCGACAGTGCTTTCACCGTCAATGACAAAAGTTTGCGAAAGCAAAACAACTTCCTGATAGAATTTGCGGATGCGGCCTTCAATCATTTTTTCGATAATATTTTCAGGCTTACCACTTTCGCGCGCCTGTTCACTGAGCACGGCTTTTTCTTTTTCAATCACCGCCGGATCAAGATCCTCCGGTGAAAGCGACAGCGGACCAACGGCTGCAATATGCATGGCAACCTGTTTGCCGAATTCCAGCAGTTTTGCCGTATCACCAGTTGATTCCAAACCGACCAGCACACCGATTTTACCCAGGTCTGGTGCAATCTGATTATGAACGTAAGCTGCAACAGCACCTTGCGAAACCGAGATGCCCGATACCCGGCGCAGGCTCATGTTTTCACCGATGGTGGCAACCATGGCGGTAATATATTCGCCGACATTCTTGTCTGAACCCGGATAAGCCGCACTGCTCAAAGCGTCGAAATCACTTCCGGCGGTTAAAGACAATCTGGTGATATCGGACACCATCGATTGAAAGGTCTCGTTGCGGGCAACGAAATCGGTTTCAGAATTTACCTCAACCACAACCCCGCTGGTGCCATCAACACTGACGCCCACCAGGCCTTCTGCGGCAATACGGTCAGCCTTCTTTGCTGCCTTGGCCAGCCCCTTGGTGCGCAGCCAGTCCATGGCCGCTTCAATGTCGCCATCGGTTTCGCTTAAGGCGGTTTTGCAATCCATCATGCCCACGCCGCTTTTTTCGCGGAGTTCTTTAACCATCGATGCGCTAATGTTTGCCATCGTCATTCCTTGCTGATTTAGAAGTGATCAGAAGTCACTCCTGTAATTAACCTACATTTGTCAAAACGTCCGGTCTCAACCTTTCATCAATGTGCCGGCCTGTCCAAGCCAGTCATCACGTTCAATTCTGCCTTTGAAACTCAACGCATCATCAATGGCTGAAATATCCGTAACTGAAAAATTGGCAATCTGTTCGAAGTGGTAAATGCCCATTTTGTTGAGCTTTTGCTCCAACACAGGTCCAACACCTGAAATTTTCTTCAGATCATCAGCTTCGCCATTGGGCTCTGACAAGCCTTTAAAGCCTTCAGCAGGAGTTTCGCTATCGCTTTCTTCAACTTTTTCTGCTTTTTCTTCCGGTGCCGCCTCTTCCACCTTGGCTTCTTCAACCACAGGTGCAACCTCTTCTACGGCAGCGGGGGCTTCCTCAACCGGTGCAGCCAGCGCCGGTTCAACGATATCGACAGCCTCACCGAGGTCAACACCATCGGTTGCTGCGGACGTTGAAATGCCATCAATCACCGCTCTGGCAATCAGATCGCAGTAAAGATTGACAGCGCGACCGGCATCATCATTGCCCGGTATCGGGTAAGTGATCTGATCAGGGTCGCAATTGGTGTCAATGATGGCCACAATCGGGATGCCCAGTTTGCGCGCTTCCTTGATGGCAATTGATTCCTTGTTGGTATCAATCACGAACATAATATCAGGCACACCACCCATGTCCTTGATACCGCCGAGCGCACGCTCCAGCCGGTCACGCTCGCGGGTTAATTTGAGCAATTCCTTTTTGGTCATGCCCTGACTTTCGCCTTCCAGCACCTCATCAAGATGACGCAGCCGGGCGATAGACTTGGAAATTGTCGACCAGTTGGTCAATGTACCGCCAAGCCAGCGGTGGTTGATATAATATTGCGCACAGCTTTTGGCAGCTGCAGCAATTGGCTCTGATGCCTGACGCTTGGTGCCGACAAACAAAACCCGGCCACGATTGGCGACAATATCGCGTATCGTTACCAGGGCCTGGTGTAACAGCGGTACGGTTTCGGCCAAATCAATAATATGAATGTTATTGCGGGCGCCGAAAATATATCTCCCCATTTTGGGGTTCCAGCGATGAGTTTGATGTCCGAAATGAACACCGGCCTCGAGTAGTTGACGCATTGAAAAATCAGGCAAAGCCATGCCTTAAACTCCTTTTTTCCGGTTAAGCCTCCGCAGAATTGGCTGGTCTTTCTCCAGCACCGGATGGAAACCATACTATGTGCCGCTCTCGTGCGGTGCATGATCCACGTATTCTGCGTGTGAATTTGGTCAGGCCTTATAGGCACATGTTCGGCGCAATACAAGCGTTAAAATAACAACAGAACCTAGTTGCTGACCAGTTGAGTTGTGGAGGTGGTCAAAACGACATTAACCGTTTGACCTTTGGCAACGGAGACACGTTCAACCAGAGCAATACCACGCCTGGAGCTTTGGCCCGAGGCATCGAGAACCTTCCAGTTTATGCCGGTGGTTACAAAATAATCACCCGGTGCCAGTCCGCCGAAGGTGAATTTACCATCCGGCCCCACTGCAGCCGTGCGCGTGTACACCTGATAGCGCGGATCATCGCTTTCCTTGGCGAACTGAACTTTGCGCGTTGCCACACCGGCACTGCCGTAAATGGCATCAACACGCTGTACTGCGTATTCAGTCGCAGGTAAAAGAGTGGCACTGCTGCCTGCTGCAGTTTTTGTTGTGCCATCACGGGCTTGAACAAAAGCCCGGCCGGTGATGGTCGCTGTACCGCTGTCAAAAATATAGTTGGCTTCAGTCGGGCTGAATTTCGCTGTTAAAACCGCCAGTCGCGGGCCTGCTGTATCAGCAGATTGCGAACCATAATTGGTCTCGCAGGCAGTCAGAAACAACGCGATCAACACGATAGGAAAAAATCGGTACATGGTAAAACTCCGTATCTGGAATCTATATTAGCACTGATTAAAGCCGGTATGGTTGATTCAGGTCAAGGTTTACTGCCAAAAATCAGCAATCGATCTAATCCTCCCGCACGTCAATCACACCGGGAATGGTCTTGATGGCTCCGCGGATTTGCGGTGAAATCTGGTAGCCGCCAGGCAAACTTATCTCCACCTCATGGCGCCCTTGGTCAACAGAAATCATTAGGGATACAGATGTTTTACCTTTTGTATTCAATCTCTTGGACAAGCTTTCTAATGCTGTTTCATCATGAATGTATATATTCAAACCGGTCTGTACCTTGGCAATGGCGGTATCCACCGGTGTCACATTTTGCAGCCTGAGCTTAACATCTTCACCTTCACAATCGGCCTCGACCACCAAAACCACGGCGGAACCGGGTTCAAGCAATTCACGACAATTTCCCAAAACATCAGAAAATACCACCGCTTCAAACTGGCCGGTAGAATCGGAAAATCCTACAAAGGCAAACCGGTTTCCGCTTTTTGAACGCCTTTCCTGACAATATGCAACGGTTCCGGCAATCTTTCCTGCGGTCAGGCCCGCCATTGCCTTGGCGGCAAATTCTTTCCAGGTTAAAACGCCCGATTGACGTAATGCGGTACGATAATCATCCAGGGGATGGCCGGACAGATAAAACCCCACCGCATCAAACTCGTGGCCCAGATGATCCATGGCCAGCCAACGCTCGACACCCGGCAAGGCGACGGTTTCTTCGCTTGCCTCACCGCCAAACAAATCATTTTGACCCGCAGCGCGATCACCCGACGAGCGTGTGGCCAGGCCAAGTATGGTTTCAACACCACCCAAAACCTGAGCCCGATTGTCATTCAACACGTCAAAAGCTCCGGCCTTGGCAAGGCTTTCCAGCGCGCGTTTGTTGACAATTCGCGGGTTTATCCGGCTGGCAAAATCACCGATACTGACAAAAGGCCCATCTTCATTGCGCAAGGCCACAATATGCTCAACAGCCTGCCGCCCGACATTTTTCAACGCGGCAAGCGAATAGAAGATACCACCGTCCCTGACGGTGAAATTCACCGAAGACAGGTTGATGCACGGTGGTTGAATTTTTATATCAAGACGTTCAACATCGCGCTTGAAAATCAGCAATTTGTCAGTATTGCCGATATCCAGCGTCATCGAAGCTGCCAGAAACTCGACCGGGTAGTTTGCTTTCAGAAATGCAGTTTGATAGGCAATCAGGGCGTAAGCTGCGGCATGGCCTTTAGGAAAACCATAACCGGCAAATTTATTGATCAATTCGAATATGAACTCAGCTTTTTCGCGATTAACCCCGCGCTCCACCGCACCTTCAACAAACCGGGTCTTTTGCTTGTCCATTTCAGACTGGATTTTCTTGCCCATGGCGCGGCGCAGCAAATCAGCCTCACCAAGTGAATACCCCGCCAGGATCTGCGCAATCTGCATCACGTGTTCCTGATAAACAATAACCCCGTAGCTTTCCTTCAATAAAGGCTCGAGCGAAGGATGCATATAATCGGGTTTTTCCAACCCGAGCTTACAGGCGATATATGTGGGAATA
Source organism: uncultured Hyphomicrobiales bacterium (assembly GCA_964625235.1). Taxonomy (GTDB): domain Bacteria; phylum Pseudomonadota; class Alphaproteobacteria; order Rhizobiales; family JAJFHR01; genus JAJFHR01. The sequence continues at coordinate 1,762 of CAZVAZ010000111.1, read as the reverse complement.
CTGGCCATGGGTCCGGGGCGGTAAAGCGCATTAAGCGCGATTATATCCTCAAACCGGTCCGGCTTCATCTTGCGCTGGATATCGCGCATGCCCGAACTTTCCAGCTGGAACACGCCCACGGTCTCACCCGTAGACAGCATTTTGAAGGTGGGTGCATCATCAAGCGGTATCTGCAGCAGATCAATATGAATATCGCGATCCGCCAGCAGCTCCAGGGTTTTTTCCAGGATGGTGAGGGTTTTCAGGCCAAGAAAATCAAACTTGACCAGCCCCGCCTGCTCCACCCATTTCATATTGTACTGCGACACCGGCATCTCTGAACGCGGGTCACGATAAAGCGGCACCAGCCTGTCAAGTTTCCTGTCGCCAATAACCACACCGGCGGCGTGCGTTGAGGCGTGGCGGTAAAGACCCTCTAGTTTAAGCCCGATATCAAGCATTTTGGCGACATTTTTATCTTCATCGCGAGCTTCACGCAATGGCGCTTCTGTGTTGATGGCTTCTTCCAGAGTGGTTGGATTGGCGGGGTTATTGGGAATCATCTTGCACAGGCGGTCAACCTGGCCATAGGGCAGTTGCAACACCCGGCCAACGTCGCGCAAAACAGCGCGCGCCTGCAGTTTACCAAAGGTGATTATCTGGGCAACCTGATCAACGCCATAACGCTCCTGCACATATTCTATGACTTCCTCGCGGCGGTCCTGACAGAAATCCACGTCAAAATCCGGCATCGATACCCGTTCCGGGTTCAAAAACCGTTCAAACAGAAGATCAAAGCGCAAGGGATCAAGATCCGTTATGGTAAGCGACCAGGCAACCACAGAACCTGCACCCGAACCACGTCCCGGCCCCACCGGAATACCGCGCGATTTCGCCCACTTGATAAAATCGGCCACGATGAGAAAGTAGCCGGGAAATTTCATGCCAATGATAACATCAAGTTCATAATTGAGGCGATCCCAATAATCCTGTTCCGGTTTACCTGAGCTGTCACCCACCTGAGACAGGCGCACTTTAAGCCCCTCTTCGGACTGGCTGCGCAATTCCTTGACTTCGGCTTCGAAGTTTTCCTCATCACTCAAACCATCGTTTTCCAGAAACGAGGGCAAAATTGGCGCGCGCGTATGTGGCCGGTAGGCACAACGCCGGGCAATCTCAATTGTATTTGCCACAGCCTCAGGCAAATCGGCAAACAACGCCACCATTTCGGCAGGTGATTTAAAATAATGCTCCGGGGTTAACCGCGGACGATTTTCTTCCGCCACGAAGGTGCCGTTGCGAATACAGACAAGTGCGTCATGAGCCTCGAATTCTTCTGATCTGGCAAAGTGTGGTTCATTGACCGCAACAAGCGGGATATTTTTCTGGTAGGCAAAATCAACCAGAGGTTTTTCAGCCAGCATTTCTTCAGGCAGGCTATGGCGCTGCAATTCGATGTAGAAGCGATCACCAAAAACATCGAGGAGACACTCAACAATGCGTTCGGCTTCATTTGGTGCACGTTCGACAAGCGCCTGATTGATGGCGCCGGTGGGACCGCCTGACAGGGCAATCAGGCCCTCACTGTGCCGACGCAGCAGGCTCAGGGGAATTTGTGGATCCTGCGCTGCATCACTTTCAAGATATGCACAACTGGACAGGTGCATCAGGTTCATGAACCCGCACTCATTCTTGGCAATCAGCGGCAACATGGCGACGCGTGCGGTGTCGTGATAACGATTGTCGTTTTGTTCGCCAATTTCATCAAAGGCGATGCGCAATG
>CAZVAZ010000110.1:0-7494 GCA_964625235.1 uncultured Hyphomicrobiales bacterium | reverse complement strand
CGCCAACTGTCCGGAGACCAGGATTTAGCCATTACTTAACGCCTTGATTACAAAAGTGTTACATACGCAGCCGAAACAGTTTCCGGCCATAATTGCAGTCTTATACACGAAGGTTGAGGCAAAAGGGAAGGGTTTGCGCTAACCCTCGTTAATTGTTGGGTTAAGGCGTATTCTTTGGCATTTCTACCAGACGCGATTGAATGCACATGACATGAGCAATCTCATCACGGCCAGGTGCCTTCAAACGGTGTCGCCAGGGCGCGTTCGACCATCATCAGGCGGTCCTGGCCAAAGAACATGTCGCCATCGACAAAATAAGTCGGTGCACCAAACACCGAGCGCTCTATGGCCTCTTGTGTATTGGCATCATAGATTGCCAGAATTTCCGGCAAAACGGCATCCACCAGTAATGGTTCGGAATCAAGACCGGCGTTTTTACCCAGCTGCATCAGTGTTTCACCATCCGCAAGATCAGCATCATCAACCCAATGGCCCTGCAACAGCTCATGCGCCAGTTGATCAACGTTAAGGCCTCGCTCCTGCCCGGCAATCAGCATGCAGTTTACCAGCGTCATGTCATTGTCGTGGTGCGTGGGTCTTGTGGTCATCAACTCTATATTGCGCCATTGTGCCCAGCGTTCCATTTCGCGGCCATAAAAATAAGCGCTGCGCTGGGGCGTGCGCCCGCTGATTGGTCCGGGACCGGTCACCTCCGTGGTCTTGCGAAGATCAAAAGGCTTGTGAATGATCCGGCAGTTCGCAGCGGCCGCAATCCGCATCAATTCCGCCGAGCCAAAATACGAATAAGAAGAATGAGCGGAATAGAAATACTCAAGTTTTTTCATGGGTTTCTTTCACGAATAAGCCGTTTTTTTGCGCGGTTGCACCAGCACCATTCCCACCAGCATAAGCGCCAGCGCGCCCCACACCCAGGTGGAATAGGTTTCATTCAGGGTAATCGCGCTGAGCAGGACACCGGAAATGGTGACCACATAGGCAATCTGGCTGGAAAACACCACACCGGCAACCCCCACCAGCCAGATGTATCCGGCATAAGCGAAAACATGCATGATTGACGAGGTAAAAAGCGCCCATTCCGGAGCCTGCCATTCAATATTCAGATCAATCCAGCTCCCGGTGAAATATGCCAGAGGGCCGGCAATAAAGAGACCCAGTATGGACGCGCCCAGCAAGGTGCCAACCGCGTCAAGGTGTTTGGGCGCACGCAAGGCGATGTAACTGGCTTCAAAGCCGTAGCTGATCGGTGCTATCAGCGCCACCAAAACATAAATGGCCTTTTCAGGCTCAGGCAGACTGGTTTTGGGACCGATCAACAACACCACCGCCACAGCACCGGAAAGCACACCGATAATGCGAAGCGCTGCCGGTCTTTCAATCCTCAGCGCCAGCGCGGTGACGAGAGCGAACATCGGTACAGAGGCTATCACAATAGACATAACCCCGGCGGGCAGATGAACAGCGGAAAAATAGGAAAAACTATTGGGAATCAAAGTTCCCAGCAAAATGATCACCAAAAAGTACACCAGCGTTTCAGAATTCAGGGTTGATTGTTTTGTTCGCCCGGAGATAAACCGGCGCACAACCACCACCGGAGCCAGCACGATAACAGCAAAGACCAATTGCCAGAAGATCAGACCAAGCGGCTGGTAGCCAGTGGAAACAGCCACTTTGGTAAGCGGTATCGTCGCGCCCCAGACGACGCCCATAACAAAAAGAATTATTATCACGCCAAACTGTTTCATCAGTTGGATACCAATCGCAAAATGAAAGGAAAGTGAGCCGCTCCTTGCCCAGATATTAACCGGAGTATGTGAGTAAATCCGGTTATTTGGCAAGCAAATTGAGCGCTTTAAAGCAGTGACAGCAAAGTGGCGGTTTTTTCCATCTCGAGCCAGCGCCGTGCCCGGCGGGCTGCCGCATCTTCGTCATGGCCCCATTGCTCAATCTGCCAGTCTTCATCCACATGGGCGCATTCCCAGGCTTTGTGCGTATCAAGATGGCCATCACAAACAGCAAAGGCCAACACGGCAGACCCGGTAAGCGTGGTCAGATTATGCATGGCCGCCAGCATCAGGGCAGAACGCTGCCGTAAATTCTCTGCCAGTTTTTCCAGGGTCTCAACTGGTTGGGGCTGGTGCATGACACCGCCAATACAAACCAGTCGGCAGCCATGGATTTTATCAAACCACACCAATACCGGATCCCAGCTGTCATTCTGGCAACTGATCAGACTTTCAGGCTCCGTTGCGCGGTAACACAAAAGGTCAGATCCGGCAAACTGTGTGATTTCAGCAATCACTTCATGCGGATTGGGGGCAATATGATCAATCGCCGTGTTGGCAACCTTGGTGGTGTACATGGACTCAAGGTCAATAAAATCGACCTGACACTCCCAATCAGCAGCAATAGCCCCGGCTATGGTTTCGCTTTCCACTTCCAGCAGGTTTTTCGCCGGTGTTTTTATCGACCGGCCATCCAGTTCAACACTATAGCCGTTGGCTGATTTCACCACATTCACCTGGCTGTAAAACCGCCGCGGCAGTTTACGACCGAACATGTCAATCCTGTCTTTATCATCGCCTGACACGCTCATCTATCCTCCGGCTCCAGCGCTACATCATCGCCATCGCGCTCATCAAATCCGAGGAATTTCCAGCTATCGGCAATGTGGCCGGCAAGCGGTGCCTCAATTTCAAACACACCGCCCTCAGGATGGGGAATTTTCAGTGAGCGCGCGTGCAAATGCAGCTTGCGGCTGAGATTTCCGGTGGGCTGGGCTTCTTCGCCACCATATTTGCCATCGCCGATAACAGGATGGCCGATGGCCGCCATATGAACCCGCAATTGATGTTTGCGTCCGGTGATCGGTACCATTTGCAGCCACGACAAGGTGCGCCCTGCAACCGCTACGGTGGTGAAGTGAGTAACAGCACGCTGGCCGTTCCTGTTGCCCACGCCTAAGGCCACAACCTTCTCAACCCCACCCAGAAGCTTTTTTTCCAGAGGCAGCTTAATCGTGCCTTGAGATGGCCTGGGAATACCACTCACCAGCCCCCAGTATACTTTTCTGGTATCTCTATCCTTAAAGGCCTTGGTCAACCTGGCAGCGGCCTCTCGCGTTTTAGCCGCAATCAGCACACCACTGGTGTCCTTGTCGAGCCGGTGTACAAGTCTCGGGCGCTCGCCATCACGGGTTGTGAAAGCCGCCAGCAGGCCATCCATATGGCGAAAGGTTTTGGAGCCTCCCTGCACGGCCAGTCCGGCCGGTTTGTTAAATGCAATGAGGGACGCATCCTGATACAGTACCAGCGATTGCACAAACTCAGTATCCGTGTTTGAAAGGGCTGCTTCAGAGCCACGATGTCTCACATCGCCATCGCTGGCTTTAGCCGGGGGCATGCGAACAATCTGGCCACCTTCCAGCCTGCTGTTGGCTTTGGCACGACCGCCATCAACGCGAATTTGTCCGGTGCGCAACAACTTTTGCAGGTCACCATGGCGAATGGCGGGGAAATGAACCTTAACCCAGCGGTTCAGCCGCATGCCGTCTTCATCGGCGCTGACTTCAAGTTTTTGTACCAAACTCATGCAAACCACACCCGCGCCAGACGCAGGCCAATAAACAGGGCGGCAACGCTAAGCGAAACCGAGCCGATAATATAAAACGCACTCATCATATAGTCCTTACGCGCCACCAGCACCGACACATCAAGAGAAAAGGCGGAAAATGTGGTAAAACCGCCTAAAATACCCGCCATTAAAAACAACCTGACATCGGTTGAAAGCTGCACCCGGTGGGCAAAAAATCCGGCCAGCACCCCCATCGCCAAAGAACCCGCAACATTCACCGTCAAAGTACCCCAGGGAAATCCCGGCCCAAACAGACGCAACGCCTGCATTGCCACCAAATATCGTGCCGCTGCCCCAATTGCGCCGCCCATTGCCACCCAGATGATTGTCGTCATGGCGCGAACATAGCGGCGCAAGTTCCGAATTTCCATCAAAAAATCGTGTTTAGTTTAAAGACCTCGAATTGCAGCAACTTCGAGAAAAGCGCAGGTAGCTTACCCCGTCTTACCGGCGAAAGCCGGTATCCAGGCAGCGGGGTATGAACTATGGCCACTGGGTGCCGGCGTTCGCCGGTAAGACGGTTTCGATTTACATTATTTTGACGGTGATTTGCCGCGCAAATTGCCCCAATAAGCTAAGCGCTTTTCGATTTCTCGTTCAAAGCCACGCGAGACCGGCTGGTAAAAACTCTGTCGACCTACTTCTGCCGGAAAATAATCCTGCCCGGAAAAGCCTTCAGGCGTATCATGATCATAAATATACCCCGCACCATAGCCCTGCTCTTTCATCAGCTTTGTCGGCGCATTCAAAATTTCCGCAGGCGGCGCGTGAGCCCCACCGGTTTTGGCAATCCTCATTGCCGCTTTAAAGCCCATGTAAACCCGGTTGGATTTAGGTGCGGTTGCGAGATAAACCGTCGCCTGCGCCAGCGCCAGTTCACCTTCAGGGCTGCCGAGAAAATCATAGGCATCCTTGGCCGCATTGGCCTGAACAAGGGCTTGGGGGTCTGCCAGTCCAATATCTTCCACCGCCATACGCACCAGCCTGCGGGCAATAAACAAAGGCCCCTCACCGCCTGCAAGCATTCGCGCCAGCCAGTACAGCGCCGCATCAGGGTCCGAGCCGCGAATGGATTTATGTAAGGCCGAGATAATATTGTAATGCTCATCACGCGATTTATCATAAAGCGGAGCGCGGCGTTGAATGAGATTTACCAGTTTCTCTGCCGATATTTTCTCCTGGCCGGGCACAGAAATAAGCACCTGCTCCACCAGAGTGAGAAGATAACGCCCGTCACCATCAGCCAGAGAGATCAAAGTCTCACGTGCTGCATCATCAAGCGGCAGTTTTCGCTGTTCATGGGTCTCGGCCCGTTCCAGCAGAACAGACAGGGAATCTGCATCCAGACGCTTTAGTGTCAACACCTGTGCACGTGACAACAAAGCCCCGTTGAGTTCAAACGAGGGGTTTTCGGTGGTTGCCCCGATCAGAACAATCGTGCCTTCTTCCATGTGCGGCAAAAAGCCGTCCTGCTGAGCCCGGTTGAAGCGGTGGATTTCATCAATGAACAATAAGGTGCCCCGGCCCTCCTCGCGCCGCTTGCCCGCAGCATCAAAAATTTTACGTAAATCCTGTACACCTGAAAATATCGCCGACATCTGTTCAAAATGACTGTCGCTTTTTTGCGCAATCAGGCGTGCAATGGTGGTTTTGCCGGTTCCCGGCGGGCCCCACAGGATCATCGAGGTAAAACGCCCGGTATCGACCATGGCCTTTAACGGCCCATTGGCCCCGAGCAAATGTTCCTGACCGATAACATCTTCCAGCGATTGCGGCCTCAAGCGATCAGCCAGCGGGCGCGGTGCGTTTTTATCAAGACCGGCTGCTTCAAACAGCGACGTCACAGCTCAGCTACCTATGCGCCAGTTAAACACCTTAGGCCCGCGCTGCACTGTTATCTCCCAATAACTATAGGAATTCCGCATGATTTTTACCAGACCTCTTACTTTTGTAACCTCAACCCCCTGGACCGCTGCAATGATATCACCGCGCTTGAGGCCATAGCGCCCGGCCAGCGTGCCCCGGGCATCCACTATCACAACTCCGCGCCTTGTGGTTGTTTTCAGCTGCATTTCTTCCGTAACTGCGGGCGAAAGGTTGGCAACTTTCACCTGGGAAAGAGGATTATTCCCTCTCAGTCGCGTTAATCGCGCCGGCGGATCTTCAGGTGGAGATATCAACCTGATACGCGATGTCTGCATCCTGCCACGGCGCTGGAATTTAACATCCACATTTCGCCCTATCCTCAAGGTGGCAAAACGAAAATTAAATTCTGTTGGCGCAAATATATCATAGCCATTGATGGATAATATGATATCGCCACGTTTCAGGCCCGCTTTTGCCGCAGGCCCCCTGGGGTAAATATTACCAATCAGAACACCAGCGGGTTTGTCGAGACCAAACGATTCGGCAAGCTCCGGGGTCAGTTGCAGCAATTGTGCACCCAGCCACGGCCGCTTGACGCGCTTGCCAACCCGTGCCGCTTCAACCACCGATCGCACCATATTGGCCGGGATGGCAAACCCGATACCGTTTGAGCCACCGCTGCGGGAAAAAATCGCGGTGTTGATCCCCACCAGCTCACCATTCACATCAATCAAAGCCCCGCCGGAATTCCCCGGATTAATCGCAGCATCGGTCTGTATGAAAAACTGGTAGTTGGTAACGCCAACCTGTGTGCGTGCCAGAGCTGAAACAATGCCACTGGTAACCGTCTGCCCGACACCGAAGGGATTGCCGATAGCCAGCACCAGATCACCCACTTCAAGCTCGTCAGAATTCTGGAACCTGATAAACGGAAGTTTTTTATCGCCTGCATCGATTTTTAGAATGGCAAGATCGGTTTTTTCATCAGCGAGAATGATGCGGGCTGAAAACTCGCGACGATCCGACAGCACCACCTGAATTTCAGTGCCGCCTTTAACCACGTGATTATTGGTTACAATAATACCATCGGCACTGACGATAACGCCTGAGCCTAAGGATTTTTCCACCCGTTCGCGCGGCAATCCCTGGTTACGTCCAAAAAAACGACGAAAGATGGGATCATCAAGAAAAGGCGAGGAGCGCCGTTTGATGACGCGTTTGGAAAACACATTTACGACAGCTGGTGCCGCTTTTTTGACAATGGGTGCAAATGACAGCTGAACCTGAACTGCCGAACCGGGAACCGTTTTTTGCGCCTGAACCGGTACGCTGCTGAAAATCAACAGCAGACAAAACCCAAATAGCCTCAAAATGCGGATCATGATACAGGACCTTTTTTCAAACCATCCCCTGATATAGCGTTTGCAGCGCTTCGCGCCAACCAGCAATAGCTCACATTCGTCATAAAAAAACGGCAGTCCTGCAACTGACTGCCGTTTTTTGAAATTATAGACGGATAGAGAGAGTTTTATGCCGCAGCACTTGCCGCTTCTGCCGGCACATCATCATCCACCATTACCGGACCTGAATCCTTGCCCTTGGCCTCGGGATCACGGTCAACAAATTCAATCACAGCCATCGGTGCATTGTCGCCATACCGATAGCCTGCCTTCATGACGCGCGTATAGCCGCCTTTGCGCTCAACATAACGCACACCCAGCGTGTCAAACAGCTTGGACACCATATCTTTATCCTGCAGGCGGCTGAGTGCCTGACGTCGGGCGTGCAAATCACCGCGTTTGCCAAGCGTAATCAGCTTTTCGACGATGGGACGCAACTCTTTTGCCTTGGGCAATGTTGTTACAATCTGCTCGTGCTTGATCAACGCAGCCGCCATGTTCTTGAACATCGCCTTGCGGTGGCTTGCTGTCCGGTTGAGCTTTCTGTGCGCTTTACCGTGTCGCATATTCTTGGTCT
>CAZVAZ010000109.1:0-7601 GCA_964625235.1 uncultured Hyphomicrobiales bacterium | reverse complement strand
ATTGGTACAGGGCCTGGCGGCTATGTATGTGCCATACGTGCAAGCCAGTTGGGGCTGAAAGTAGCCGTGGTGGAAAAACGCGAAACCCATGGCGGTACCTGCCTCAATGTCGGTTGCATTCCATCGAAAGCCATCCTGCATTCCTCGGAACTGTTTGAAGAAGCAGGCCATGAGTTTGGCGCCATGGGTATCAAGATATCCGACCCCGAACTCGACCTGCCCGCCATGATGGGCCACAAACAAGACGTTATTGATACCAATGTTGCCGGTGTCGAATACCTGTTAAAGAAAAACAAGATCACGGCCTTCCACGGTGCCGGTAAAATTGCAGGCCCCGGCAAAGTTGAAATCGCCCTCAATGCCGGTGGTAACGAAAGCCTGGAAGCCAAAAACATCGTTATTGCCACCGGTTCTGATGTAGCTCAACTGCCCGGTATCGATATCGACGAAAAGCAGATTGTCTCGTCAACCGGAGCCCTTGAGCTTGATGCTGTGCCTGAGCGCCTGCTGGTGGTTGGTGCCGGTGTCATCGGGCTGGAACTGGGGTCGGTATGGCGAAGGCTTGGATCGCAGGTCACCGTGGTTGAATTTCTCGACAGAATTTTGCCGGGCATGGATGGCGAAATCGCCAAAACCTTTGCCCGCACCATGAAAAAGCAGAAAATGACCCTCAAGTTATCCACCAAGGTAACCGGGGTTGAAAAGACCGATGAAGGCTTGAAGGTAACCGTGGAACCCGCCAAAGGCGGGGAGGCGGCAATTATTGAAACCGATGTGATGCTGGTGGCCATAGGGCGCATACCCTACACGGATGGTCTGGGGCTTGAAGAGGCCGGTGTTGAATTAGATCAGCGCGGTCGCATCAAGACAGATAAACATTTCAAAACTTCCGTTGACGGCATCTATGCCATTGGTGATGTGATTGACGGCCCCATGCTGGCGCACAAGGCTGAAGATGAAGGCGTCGCCGTTGCTGAAATGCTGGTGGGCCAGGCCGGACACGTCAACTATGATGTTATCCCCGGTGTCGTCTACACCATGCCTGAAGTTGCAGTTGTCGGCAAAACCGAAGAAGAGTTAAAAGAGGCCGGCGTTGATTATGTGGTTGGCAAGTTTGCTTTCACCGCCAATGGTCGCGCCAAGGCCATGCGTAAAACTGACGGGCTTGTCAAAGTTTTGGCCGACAGGAAAACCGACCGCGTGCTTGGCGTCCATATGATAGGCGCAGCCGTTGGAGAAATGATCCATGAAGCCTGCGTGTTGATGGAATTTGGCGGTTCAGCCGAAGACCTCGCCCGTACCTGCCATGCCCATCCCACATTATCGGAAGCTGTCAAAGAAGCCGCCATGGCAGTGGATAAGCGCGCCATTCACAGTTGAGTATAACCGGGCAACTTATCTCTTTACTCCTGATTCAGAATGTTTTGTTAATATAGCCTCTAAATATGCGAGGTTACCCGGTGTCTACGCATCGATTGAAATTCACATCGTTGATTTTCCTGAGTTTTTTCTTCTCCAGCGTGATTGGTGCCGGGGCTCAAACGGCCTGTTTCAATGCGCCGCTTGCGGGCATCTGGGTGAATTCACAAGCCGATATCCAGGATCTTGTCAAGCTTGAAATTGTCTACAAGTGCACACAGGAAGAAACTGAAAGCGGCCTGATTGTCCCCGGCGCGCGCTGGTATGTGCGTGCCTGGGCCAAATGTTACCCCGCCAATTGCGTCTGGGGCCTCGTTCGCGCCCGCATCGGCCCGAAAGGCAATCTGCAGGCCTCATTTTCCACCTTTGCTGCAGATCGTTTCCTCCAGATAAAAATGATTGGAAGTGAGATCAGCGTTCAACTGGTTGTAAATTACCGCAGTGCGCTCAGGCAGGACATCGAAAAAGAAGTGCGCCTGATCCGGAAATGATCGAGAAGTGCTCTAACCTATTTTACACCGGCGCGCGGATGAGCCTTGTTATATTGTTTGAGCAGGTGTTCGCTATCAACTTCCGTATAAATCTGCGTGGTCGACAGACTGGCATGGCCGAGCAATTCCTGCACGCCGCGCAGATCACCGCCCGCACTTAGCAAATGCGTGGCAAAACTGTGGCGCAGAGCATGAGGTGTGGCAGTGTGGGGCAGGGCCAAAGCGCCGCGCAGGCGCACAACCGCCAACTGGATTATTCGCGCATTGAGACGTTTGCCGCGCACACCAACAAACAGCGGACCTTCGGCATCGAGTGCATGGGGACACAGTTCAAGATATTTTGCTATGGCCTCGCGTGCCACCGGCAATACCGGAACCTGTCGCATTCTGCCACCCTTGCCGGTAATGGTCAAAACCTGATGCTCAGGCTTTACCGGCGCATCGCGCAACATCAAACCCAAAGCTTCGGATATGCGCAAACCGCAACCGTAAAGCAGAGTGAGAACGGCGGCATCACGCGCGAGTATCCATTTTCGTTCACTGGCCCCCGCAGCCAGAGTATCGGGTGATGACAAGCGTCTGGCGGCATCAACACTGAGAGGTTTTGGCACCGAGTGGGCGATTTTCGGGCTTCTGATTGCCGCCAGTCCGGGATTGGCTAACGTGCCTTTTTTCTCCAGAAACCGGAAAAGGGAACGGATGGCGGAAAGATTGCGCGCAACAGTGCGGCTTGAAACACCATCGCTTCGTCGGCTGGCCAGAAAAGCCCTGAAATCGCGCGGGCTGAGTTCAGCCAGGTCATTTAGACTTGCAGCCCCCGCCAGATGTTCAAACAGAAATTCATAAAACTGCTCGATATCGCGCGTATAAGCTTCAACGGTTTTGTCCGCCACACGCTTTTCGGTAATCAGGTACTGCAGCCAGGCACCGGTTTGAGCTGAGACATCCGGCTCCGCATACAGAAAACTTGCCGCTGTTTTTGTCATGTTTCCTTAAAATTTAAATAGTCTGGCCGGTCTTTGCCCAATCGGCCATGAAGGCTTCAAGCCCCTTGTCAGTCAAAGGATGTTGAGCCAGACCCTTGAGCACTGATGGGGGAATGGTGGCAACGTCCGCGCCAGCCAGGGCAACTTCCTTAACATGCACCGGTGAGCGAATTGAAGCTGCCAGTATTTGAGTTTTGAGCGCTTCATAATTATCATAAATAATACGGATATCCTCAATCAGCTCCATGCCGGTTAAGCCCATATCATCGATGCGGCCGATAAAGGGAGAAATAAAAGTGGCCCCCGCCTTGGCTGCCAGCAACGCCTGATTGGCGCTGAAACACAAGGTGACATTGACCATTGTGCCTTCTGCCGACAATACCCGGCACGCTTTAAGCCCGTCCCAGGTCAGTGGCACTTTAATGGCAACATTTTTGGCAATACGGCTAAGCGTGCGGCCTTCGGCAATCATCTTGTCAGCCTCTAAAGCAGCAACTTCGGCGCTCACCGGTCCGTCCACAAGCTCGCAGATCTCGGCAATGACTTCCTTGAAATCGCGACCGGATTTGGCAATCAGCGACGGGTTGGTTGTCACCCCGTCAACCATGCCGGTATCATTAAGCTCACGGATTTCTTCTATAACGGCAGTATCAATAAAAAATTTCATAGTTAAAGTCTTTTACCTTTGTTGATCCTGAAACTTGTTACATATGCTCACAAGAGCAAAACATGCGAATCAAGTCGCGGATTGTTATCGCTTGAGCGACACTCTACATTTTGGGCGGAAAATATCAATATTTTAAGATGCCCTGCCAAAGGAGCCAGGTTTTGAAAGCGGAAACAGGAGAAGAGGTCTGTGTGCAGGTTTTGCTGCCACTGGCACTGCCCGCGGCATATTCCTATCTCGCCACAGCGGCCATGAACCTGGTGCCGGGCCATTATGTGCGCGTTCCTTTAGGCCCGCGCCAGATGACTGGCGTGGTTTGGTCAATCGAAGAAACGGGCGAAGAACCTGAAATTTCCCGCGACCGGCTTAAATATGTATCCGAACGGTTTGATATCCCGCCGATGCCGCAAACCCAGCGCCGGTTTGTTGACTGGGTAGCCGGTTACACTTTAAGTGCGCCGGGCTCTGTCCTGCGCATGTGTCTGCGCTCCACCGAAGCCCTGTCACCACCAAAGCCGCAAATGGGTTACAGGATTGGCGGGCCGGAACCTGCGCGCTTAACGCCTCAGCGCCAGCGTGTGCTTGAGGCAGCTGCCGGAGGCATGTTGTTGCGACCGGCGGAGCTGGCCGAAATAGCCGGAGTGACAACAAGCGTGGTGCGCGGCTTAATCGACGCCAAAACCCTTGTGGGCGAGACATTGCCGCCGCTGAAATCCTTCGATAAGCCGAACCCGCGCGCCCACCAGGTGCAGCTTTCAACTGAGCAGGCAAAAGCTGCCACAGTTCTGCGCGCTAACGTGGCCGCACGCAAATATTCCGTAACCCTGCTCGATGGCGTCACCGGCTCAGGCAAAACCGAAGTTTATTTTGAAGCCATTGCCGCTGCTGTGGAACGTGGCCAGCAGGTATTACTGATGCTGCCGGAGATAGCGCTGACCAAAGGCTTCGTTAAAAGGTTCGAGCAGCGCTTTGGCGTTAAACCGGCAGAGTGGCACTCCGGCATGACTGCCCGCATGCGTCAACGCGTATGGCGCGCAATTGCTCTGGGCGAGGCGAGGGTTGTTATCGGTGCGCGCTCTGCTTTATTCCTGCCGTTCGGCGATCTCGGGTTGATTGTGGTCGATGAAGAACATGACACCGCCTTCAAGCAGGAGGATGGGGTGATATATCATGCCCGCGATATGGCCGTGGTTCGCGGCTCTCTGGGTGAGTTTCCGGTTGTCTTGAGTTCAGCTACCCCGGCTTTGGAAACCCTGGTCAATGTAGACAATGGGCGCTACCAGTCAGTTGAACTGACCCGGCGTCATGCCGGCGCAAGCTATCCGCAAATGAATATCATCGACTTGAAAACCGAAGGCCCCGAGCCGCAAAAATGGATTGCGCCACGTCTGGTGGCAGCCATGGCGGAAACTTTAGGCCAACGCGAACAGGTATTGTTGTTCTTGAACCGTCGCGGCTATGCACCGCTCACCTTGTGCCGGCGGTGCGGCCACCGCTTCAAATGTCCCGATTGCGATGCCTGGCTGGTCGAGCATCGTTTCCGCCGCCAGTTGCAATGCCACCATTGCGGATTTAATACTCATAAGCCCGATGAGTGCCCCGCCTGCCAGGCGCAAGGCTCGCTTGTTGCCTGTGGCCCCGGAGTTGAACGCATCGCCGAAGAAGCAGCCGAACTCTTTCCCGATGCGCGCCTGAGCATACTGTCCAGCGACATGTCGTTGCACAAAAGCCTGAGTGATATGCTTGTGGACATCACCGAGCGCAAAGTCGATCTCATTATCGGCACACAGTTAGCTGCCAAAGGCCATCATTTCCCCGGCCTCACATTGGTGGGCATTATTGACGCCGATATTGGTTTTGGTCAGGGCGACCCGCGTGGTGCTGAGCGCACCTACCAGATTTTGCGTCAGGTGGCGGGACGCGCCGGGCGCGAGAAGCACCCGGGGCGCGCCTTTATACAGACCTATGCCCCTGAACATCCCGCCATTGATGCCCTGATAAAAGGCGATCGCGATGCCTTTTATGACCATGAACGCGGCGTTCGTGAGCGCTCGGGCTTTCCCCCCTATGGCAGATTGGCCAGCATTATTTTATCCGGCGCTTCACAAACCGGCGTTGAGCAATTTGCCAGAATGCTTGCCCGCACGGCACCATCAGGCGACGGTGTGCGTGTTCTGGGCCCTGCTCCCGCTCCCATAGCCGTGATACGCGGGCGCCATCGTTATCGCTTGTTAGTCAAAACAAAACGGGATTTTAACATGCAGAAATATATCTCCCAATGGTTGCAACCGCTCAAAATACCCTCAAATCTCCGGCTTTCGGTTGATGTCGATCCGCAAAGTTTCTTTTAATTCAGCAACAATTGCGTATAATCGCGCCATAGGCGGGGATGAGGGCGAAAAAAGTCTATTTTGTGCACTCAATTCAAGTGTCTATATTGCATGGGGTTGCCATGTGTGATAGAGCATGCGCGGCGGCAGTCATTTTGAGCACCTGCAGTTGCGTATCGTGTTGTAAAAGTGACATATATTCAAAGATTTAACCGCTGACTAGTGTCGGTTTTTAGATAATTGTTGAAAGAATTTCTAAGTGGCAGGACAAGACCCGATACTGGCAGGAATGCCCGGACGTTATGCGACAGCTCTGTTTGAGTTGGCGCTGGAAAGCAAATCCCTCGACGGTATTTCGAAAGATCTTGGCAAAATTCAGGAAATGTTGGAAAGCAGCAGCGACCTGGACCGTCTGGTCAAAAGCCCGGTGTTTTCCACCGATGAACAATTACGCGCCTTAAGTGCTGTTTTCAAAAAAGTAAAAATTTCCAAACTGACGCTGAATTTTGTCAGCCTGATTACGTCCAACCGCAGGCTTTTCGCCATTGAGGACATGATCAAGGCTTTTTCCATGTTACTGGCGCAGCACCGCGGAGAAATTACTGCTGAAGTCACATCAGCTTCCAAACTGACGACAAAGCAGATGAACGCTGTGAAATCGGAATTAAAGGCAGTCGTGGGTCGCGACGTTAAACTCGTACCCCACGTAGATGCATCCTTGCTCGGCGGTCTGATCGTAAAGGTCGGCAGCAGGATGGTTGATAGTTCCCTTAAAACCAAGCTTGACGGCTTGAAAATCGCCATGAAAGAGGTTGGCTGATGGATATAAAAGCTGCGGAAATCTCCGCAATTTTAAAAGAACAGATTAAAGGTTTTGGCAAAGAGGCTAAAGTCTCCGAAATTGGCCAGGTACTGTCGGTTGGTGACGGTATTGCGCGTATTCACGGGCTCGATAATGTTCAGGCCGGTGAAATGGTCGAATTCCCCGGTGGTATTCGCGGCATGGCGCTCAACCTGGAAGTTGATAATGTCGGCGTCGTTATTTTTGGCTCGGACAGGGACATTAAAGAAGGTGATACGGTAAAACGTACCGGTGCCATTGTCGATGTGCCGGTGGGCAAGGAATTGCTCGGCCGTGTGGTTGATCCGCTCGGCAACCCGATTGATGGCAAGGGGCCGATTAAAACCAAACAACGCAGTGTTGTTGATGTCAAGGCTCCGGGCATCCTGCCGCGTAAATCCGTGCATGAGCCGATGCAGACAGGCCTCAAAGCGATTGATGCGCTTATTCCTGTGGGCCGTGGCCAGCGCGAATTGATCATTGGTGACCGCCAGACCGGTAAAACTGCCATTGTTCTCGACACCATCCTCAATCAGAAGTCCGTCAACGAGAGTGATAATGAGAGCGAAAAGCTTTATTGCATCTATGTAGCCATTGGTCAGAAACGCTCAACCGTGGCGCAATTTGTCAAGGTGCTGGAAGAAAACGGCGCCATGGAATATTCCATTGTTGTCGCTGCGACCGCATCCGAACCGGCACCGCTTCAGTTTATTGCCCCGTTTGCCGGCTGTGCCATGGCGGAATATTTCCGCGACAATGGTATGCATGCGCTTATCTCCTATGATGATCTGTCCAAGCAGGCTGTGGCTTACCGCCAGATGTCCCTGTTGCTGCGTCGCCCACCTGGCCGTGAAGCCTATCCCGGTG
>CAZVAZ010000108.1:0-7612 GCA_964625235.1 uncultured Hyphomicrobiales bacterium | reverse complement strand
GGCCAAGATCAAGCAGCATCAGATGTTCGGCCAGCTCCTTGGGGTCATTGATCAACTCGTTTGCCATGGCGCGGTCATCGGCAGGGTTGTGTCCGCGCCTGCGGGTACCGGCAATGGGACGGATGGTAACCGTTCCTTCACGCACACGAACCAGTATTTCCGGGCTGGAGCCGATAATAGCAAATCCGCCAAAATTGAGATAAAACAAAAACGGTGATGGATTGACCCGGCGCAAGGCGCGATAGAGCGCGAACGAGGGCAGAGTGAAGGGGATTTCAAAACGCTGTGACAGCACCACCTGAAAGATGTCACCGGCGGCAATATACTCTTTTGCACGCTCAACCTTGTCCATATAGGCTTGTTTTGACATATTTGAGACCGGTGCAACATCTGAAGAACTCTCGCCGCTGTAATTGGCTGTGGCATAATCAAGCGGGGCGGCGAGCTTATCAAGGATACCGGATAATCTGGCGCAGGCGAGATCATAGGCCTGAGTTGCCGTTACGCCACCATTGGGCCACACCGGCGTCAATACAATAATCTCGTCTTTGACCGCGTCAAAAACCGCCATGATGGTGGGGCGGATGAAAATTGACTGAGGCAGGCCGAAAACATCCGGGTTGGCATCGGGCAGCTCTTCCATCTGGCGCACCATGTCATAATCAAGATAACCAAAAATACCCGATGCCATAGGTGGCAACTCAGGCGAAAGATCAATTCGCGACTGCGCCAGCAAAGAGCGCAAACCTTCCAGAGGCGCTTCGTCACGCGGCTCGAACCTGTTAAGGTCCGTGGTGGCCGAGGTGTTGATTTCGACTTTGTCCTCAACCACCCGCCAGATAATATCAGGGTCAAGACCAATGATGGAGTAACGCCCGCGCACCGCACCACCTTCTACACTTTCCAGCAGAAAGCTGTAGGGCCGATCGGCGCCGAGTTTCAACATGGCCGAGACCGGTGTTTCAAGATCAGCGATCAGCGATGTCCACACCACCTGTGGTTTGCCCTTACCAAAGGTGGTGGAGAAATCATCTATATCGGGTGCGGTCTTCATATCAGAACTCTGTTAGCATATGTGAAGATGCAGATGTGCGGGAAATGCGAAATGAGGGTTGAGCATAGGGATAAAAACAAAAAAACCTCAACCCGGTGGTGATTGTACGGTTAAGCCGGTTTTACACTATTGCCAAAAAACCCTCAATGCGTATGAGGTCCAGCGCCATGAAAGGGATCCGCACCGACGGCAGCACCGCTTGTAATCTGTTCCCAGACACGTTGATTGACGATGATATCGGTGTCATGACGCAGAGCCAGTTCGTAGTGCCGCATCAGGTTTCCGCCCAAAGAGGTCGTTAAAAACTCATCAAGCGCTTTTACATCAGGCGAGACACTGTCAAAGCTGGGAACCGAGATGCTGGTTATTTTGAAAATAATCCGTATGTCATCCTCATTGGTGCTGGCGCTGGTAACTTCATCTCTGGATGACAGAAAAATTTTGGCAACAGCCACCTGTGATATGACACCTTCGTTATCAAAGCGCGTCAGCTCCCCCGAAGTCTTGACTTTGCCGCCTATTTCCGAGGCAACTTTCAGAAAACTGTCTCCCGCCTGCAACCTTTCAATCAGTGTCTTGGTGAAAGTATCGAGATTCTTCTGCTTTTTATCAGCTTTCCAACGGGCGATAACATCTGTTCTGGCACGCTCCAAAGTGCGATCTGCCACAGGAATGACCTCGTCAACATTGAACCAGATGAAGCCATCATCGGCAGTTTCAATCGGTGTGATTTCTTCGTCAACATCGCTCTCGAATATCTGTGGCAACAATACCGCTGTATCGGGCAGATCCACTGCTTTAATGCCATTGTCATCGTTGCCGGACAGGTCAATCAAGTCGATGTTAATGGCGTTCAGGGTTAGTTTTTTAGCTATTTCATTTAAGTTGGCACCACCGGCGCGTTCATCTTCGATAGTGTCGTGCAGGTTGAGGATTTCATTCTGTGCACGCTCCAGTGCGATGGTGGATTTCAACTCATCGCGCACGTCTTCGAACGGTGCCACACCGCCTTCTTCGATTGATTTCACATACAGCAGGGCAACAGAAAGTGCGCCTTCGACAGGATCGCTGATTTTACCCTCAGGCAGCGAAAAGGCTGCCTGAGAAATTGCCGGGTCGACGATTTCGGCTCTGGTCACCAGACCAAGCGTAAGATCGCTGTCTTTCATGCCGCGCGTTTTGGCCAGGGCCTGGTAATTGTCAAAAGTTGTGAGGTTGGTGCGCGCCTCTTCGGCCTCTTCTTTGCTGGGGAAAGTAATTTGTAAAACCTCGCGCTTTTCCGCGCGTGTAAATTGATCTGCCCCCTCATTGTAAGCTTTGGTGAGGTCTGCTTCTGTCACCTCGATGGTATCGGCAACGTCAGCAGGCTTAAGCGTAAGCACGGTGATTTTTCGATACTCCGGTGCTCTAAACAGGGATTTATTCTGGTTGAAATATTCGCTTATTTCAGCGTTGTTAGGATCTGCAATAACCCCGGCGGCGGAGGCTGGAACTTCAATATAACTGATCTGGCGTTTTTCTGATTGATACTTGAACAGGGTTTTCAGCAAAAACTCAGGCGGCTTGATGCCGGTATCAATGATGCGGCCAATCTGCCCGCGCAATAGCGCACTTCTTTCAGATGCCACATAGGCTTGCTCGCTAATGCCGCTTTGAAACAAAGCGTTTTGAAATTGTGAACGGTTGAAGTTGCCTCTGCCATCCATGAAGGCGGGATTATTGGCAATGCTGTCAACGATGGATTTATCAGGCACCTTCAGGCCGAGATCGGCGATGTGACTGTCCAGAGCCGCCTGACCTACCAGTCTTGAGAGCACCTGTTGATCGAGACCAAGGGCGCGGGCCTGTTCCTGATTGATATTGCGGCCCAACCGTTGCGACAAAACCTGCATTTCGGTACGGAACACGCGTTCAAATTCAAATGCGGATATCTCTGTCTTGCCAACAGTGGCCAGGGCGCCACCGCGACTGCCGGTAAATATATCTGCAATTCCCCAGACGGCGAAACTTGCAACCAAAAGACCAATAAAAATTTTGGCAATCCAGCCACCCGTTGCATTTCGCAGCATACCCAACATAATTCTGTCCTATCAATTCACCTGAAGCGCAGCTCTGTCACGATTTTCTCAAACTGGCGCAATTTTTCCCTGTAAAATATACCCGTTTAGCGGCTGTCGCGATTTGGCCATGAGTATGTTCTCGAATTTTCTTTTGTTTTTATCATGATTTTTGTATGCAAGGCACGATATTATTGCAGATCATCGAGATTCGTATTCAAGATTATATTACCGGAATGATATAGAGGGAAATTATGGCCGTAAACAGACCCAAACCACTGGTGGCGGGAAACTGGAAGATGAATGGCCTCAAAGCGGCAAAAAAGGAACTTGGCCAACTGGTCAAGGCAGTGACCGGAGGCAAATCAAAACCCGGGTGTGACATTATGCTATGTCCGCCGGCGACCATATTAAGCCTGTGCGCTGAAACGGCCAAAGGCAGCGGCATTAAATTGGGAGGGCAGGATTGTCATGCCGAGATTTCCGGTGCCCATACCGGTGATCTTTCGGCAGAAATGTTAAAAAATTCCGGTGCAAGTGCCTGTATAGTCGGGCATTCCGAGCGCCGCACCAATCATGGTGAAAGCAGTTTGGAAGTAAAACTTAAAGCCGAGGCTGCCCATCGCGCCGGATTAATGGCGATTATCTGCCTTGGTGAAACCGCTGGTGAGCGCACTTCCGGCAAAACAATAAAAATTATCGGCCAGCAACTTAAAGCATCGCTTCCCGAAGGTGCCGATCACAGAAATTCCGTTATTGCCTATGAGCCGGTGTGGGCAATCGGTACAGGGCTTACACCAACGGTTAACGACATTGCCAAAGTACATGGCTACATTCGCAAACGCCTGATGGCGTTGCTGGGAGATGAGGCAGGTGCAAAAGTCAGAATACTGTATGGCGGATCGGTTAAACCTTCGAACGCAAAAGAGCTGATGGCCATCAACAATGTCAATGGCGCATTGGTGGGCGGAGCCAGTTTGAAGGCGAAAGATTTTCTGGGAATTATAGCGGCCTATCAAAACACCGGTTAAGGCCGGGGCTTGAAACCCGTGGCAATGACACAACATAGGGTGATATTGCTTATTTAAGTGAAACACTTTCAATTTACCCTCTAATCGGGTAAAAGCCGGTCAGGCTTTGAAAAGACTGTAAGGATTACAACCAAAATGAGCGTAATTATTCTCGTTATTCACCTGATGATCGCCATAGCTTTGGTGGGATCTATATTGCTGCAGCGTTCTGAGGGCGGTGCTCTTGGTATCGGTGGCGGCGGTGGTGGCGGTGGTGGATTTATGTCGGGTCGTGGTGCTGCCAGTGCGTTAACGCGGACCACAACGGTTCTGGCCTTTGCTTTTTTTGTAACAAGCATCACGTTGACACTGCTGGCCCGCAACGCAGAAGCACCTTCGTCGATATTTGACGGTGTAGCGCCAACACAACAATCCGGTGCACCAGCGGGTGGCAGCGCACCTGCAGGTGAGGTTGTTCTGCCCAATATTGGCACACCAAATGTACCAAGCGGACCGGAAGTTCCGGTTTCGCAATAATAATGCAATTGTCCTGCAGTGAAACGGCAGCAGAGCAGATATTTCTGTTCCGCACGATAGATGTGGGGTAAATGGTTGTCCGAGAATAACAGATCGGTGTTGAAAACTCCGGTTTGTTACATTTTCCTCAATTCGAATCATTTCAGATAGGCTTAACCTACAGGCCCATGGCGCGATATATTTTCATTACCGGCGGTGTGGTTTCCTCACTTGGAAAAGGGTTGGCTTCAGCTGCCTTGGGCGCATTGCTCCAGGCGCGCGGCTATACTGTCCGGTTGAGAAAACTTGACCCGTATCTAAACGTTGATCCCGGCACCATGAGCCCTTATCAGCATGGCGAGGTCTTTGTCACTGATGATGGTGCCGAAACAGATCTTGACCTTGGCCATTATGAACGTTTTACCGACAGGCCGTGCAGTCAGTCGGACAATGTCACCACCGGGCGGATTTATCAGGATATTATTCACAAAGAACGCCGGGGCGATTTTCTCGGTGGCACGGTGCAGGTTATTCCTCATGTCACCGATGCTATCAAGGAATTTTCCTTAAGCGGCAACGATGACGTTGATTTCGTCTTGTGCGAAATTGGCGGCACGGTTGGTGATATCGAGGGCCTGCCGTTTTTTGAAGCCATACGGCAGTTGAAAAATGACCTGCCGCGCGGGCATTGTATTTATATTCATCTCACCTTGTTGCCCTATATTACAACCGCCGGTGAAATGAAAACCAAGCCGACGCAGCATTCGGTCAAGGAATTACGCTCCATTGGCATTCAGCCGGACATTTTGCTGTGCCGGTGTGATCGGCCCATCCCGGAAAATGAGCGCCACAAGATTGCGCTGTTTTGCAATGTACGTGAAAGTGCCGTCATTCAGGCACTGGATGTGGCCAGCATTTACGATGTGCCGCTGTCATACCACCAGGAAGGGTTGGATCGGGAAGTTCTCAAAGCGTTTGATATTGAGGAAAGCGGAACCCTGGACCTGTCCAAGTGGCAGCGCATTTCAACGCGGGTACATAATCCCGAAGGAGAAGTACGCATTGCCGTCGTCGGTAAGTACACCGGCATGCTTGATGCCTACAAATCCTTAAGCGAAGCACTGGTGCACGGTGGCATCGCCAACAAGGTCAAGGTGCATTTTGACTGGATTGAATCCGAAGTTTTTGAACAGGAGGATCCGGCCCCGTTTCTTGAAGGGGTAAACGGTATACTGGTGCCCGGCGGATTTGGTGAACGTGGGGCGGAAGGAAAAATTCTCGCCGCACACTTTGCCCGCACGCGGTCTGTGCCATATTTCGGCATTTGTTTTGGTATGCAGATGGCGGTGATTGAAGCTGCGCGCAATCTTGTTGGCCTGGCAAATGCAAGTTCGACAGAGTTTGGCCCAACCGATGAAGCTGTGGTTGGGTTGATGACCGAGTGGGTTAAGGGTAATGAACTTGAGACCCGCAAATCAAGTGGCGATCTCGGTGGTACCATGCGCCTTGGCGCTTATGATGCAGTGTTGAGTAAAGGCAGCAAAGTAGCCGAGATTTATGGCAGCCAGACAATTTCCGAGCGCCATCGCCATCGTTATGAAGTTAATATGGGATATGCGGAAAAACTTGCCCAAAGCGGTATGGTTATTTCAGGCAAATCACCCGATGGCGTGTTGCCGGAGATTGTTGAATTGCCCGATCACCCGTGGTTTATCGGGGTCCAGTTTCATCCCGAGTTAAAATCGCGACCGTTTGACCCCCACCCCTTGTTTGCCTCTTTTATTGCCGCAGCGGTTGAGCAAAGCAGACTGGTTTAGGCCATGACACTCGATAGATCAAATGCCCTGACAAGACAGTGGCATCAATTTGCAACTTTGCTGTTTGTTGTATTGATGGTTGTGGTGACTGTTGTGCCGGTCCTGGCCAATGAAGATCAGGTTTCGCGCAAACTGGAAACCTGGCAACCCCAACTCACCAAGCTGGAAAGTGCTCTTAAACAACCTGACCTCAGTGATGCCGGACTGGCAAAAATAAAAACCCAGCTGGAGGCCATCCGAAAGCAGTCTCTGGAATTGAAAAATCAGGTTGTTCCAGCATTAAAAAACCTGGAACAGCAATATAACCAGCTTGGTCCCAAGCCTGATGGCGGCGGCGAAAGCGCGGAAATTTCCGCTAATCGTAATGCCCTTGATGAACGACTGGGAACTTTGCGCGGGCTGGTGAAGCAACTGGATGTTTTTTCTGTTCGCACCAGCCAGGTTGCGGCAACCACGGAGGAGTTGCAACGCACCCGGTTTACCAAGCGTGTACTGACGGCAAACCGGTCCATTCTTAATCCTGGCCTGTGGATTGATGGTGCTGTTCAATTTGAGGCCTTGTGGCAAAGAATGGCGCGGACAGTAAATGTATGGCTCGAATCTGTCAGCCTCATTCTTGATTGGAAAACGGGCGCTATTCTTGCCGCTGCGGCACTGGTTTCCCTGTTTTTCGCAGTTTTTCTGCGACGCAGACTGGTGCGGTGGCTGGGGCCAAATCTGGACAACCCCGTTCCCAGTCACCTTGAGCGGCAATGGCGGGCAATGCGTGGGCCTCTGGTCAATTGTTTTTCGGCGCTTTTGACGTTCATCATTATTGGATACGCCATAAACCTGGCTGAATTTTTGTCCCTGCGGGTGGAACGTCTTTACACTGAATTTGTCCGTGCGGTTATGGCTTACGTTTTGATCCGCTCGTTAACCAGCGGAATTCTGGCCCCTGACAAGCCGCTATGGCGTCTGCCGAATTTAAGTGACAGTAAGGCGCGAACTCTTAAACGCTATATTGATTTTATGGGATTGATACTTGCTCTGGACATGGTTTTTACCTATGTCAGCTCAGCCCTTTTTATGCCGGTTCAATTTACCCAGGTACAAAGTGCTTTTTCAAGTATAGCACTCGTGGTGGTGGCAACACTGGCTTTGACCAATGTATCGTAT
>CAZVAZ010000107.1:0-7645 GCA_964625235.1 uncultured Hyphomicrobiales bacterium | reverse complement strand
CACGTTGTCCCGTCATTAAATAGCATTCAAGCACTTCATCATAGCTTTTAATTTCAGCTTCAAATTTTTCCAGGGCATCTTCATGCTGGCGCTCGAGCTTGATGGAGATAAAAACACTGACCGGCAGGCCAACCTGTTCCTGATCCAGCAGTGCAACATAGCGATCAATAATGCCCTTTTTTTCCAGTATTTTTAACCGCCGCAGGCACGGTGATGGTGACAGGCCCACGAGCTTTGCCAGCTCAGCATTGGGCATGCGGGCATTGGATTGCAGTGCTTTGAGCAGCCGCCGGTCTATAGCATCCAGTTGGGAAATTGGCATAATAAGTCACATAATTAGAGTAAGCTAGCTTATTATACTAAAAAATGATGAATTCATAGCTACTTTGGCAGGAAATTCCAGTGAAATTGATATACTTTCAAAAAAACTCCTTGAAAGTATCCTGCCATGTGCGCGCAATCGATTATGAAGCAATCTCCAGCCTTAGACAGGCTTGCCCTGTTAAAGGATATGGAACGCAAGATCCTGTGGCTCTCGGCCCAGATTATTCACAATGCCAATAATGAACGTATAAATGTCGATGGCCTCAAAGTCGGTGGTCATCAGGCCTCCAGTGCTTCGCTCGTCACCATCATGACGGCGCTTTATTTTTCCATCCTCAAACCAGAAGACAGAATTGCGGTAAAGCCGCATGCAAGCCCGGTGTTTCATGCCATACAATATCTCTTCGGCCACCAGAGCCTGGATAAGTTAAAGGCCTTTAGAAGTTTTGGCGGCGCACAATCCTACCCCTCGCGCACCAAAGATATTGATGACGTTGATTTTTCCACCGGCTCCGTCGGCCTTGGCGTTGCCATGACCTCATTTGCCAGTCTGGTTCAGGATTATATTCACGCCAAAGACTGGCAAACCGAATGGCCCGAGGGTCGCATGGTGGCCCTTTTGGGAGATGCCGAGCTTGACGAGGGCAATATATATGAAGCCCTGCTCGAAGGCTGGAAACATGGCTTGAAAAACTGCTGGTGGATTGTTGATTACAATCGCCAGAGCCTCGATGCGGTCATTTCGGAAGCGCTGTTTCCCAAGCTTGAAAATATTTTCTCCAACTTCGGCTGGCAGGTCATCGCCATCAAATATGGCAAAGAGCTGGAAAAAGCCTTTCAACAACCCGGCGGCAGCGCTTTACACGACTGGATTGACAATTGTCCCAACACGTTGTTTTCAGCCCTGACTTTTGCCGGTGGCAGCATCTGGCGCAAACACCTGAAACAGGACCTGGCAACCAATCGCGATGCATTAAAACTCATTGACAGTTACGATGATGATGCCCTGGCGCGATTAATGACAGACCTCGGCGGTCACTGCATGCAAACCTGCCTTGAGGCTTTTAACTCAGCCCCCGATGACCGACCGGTTTGTTTCGTTGCCTACACCGTCAAAGGCAAAGGCCTGCCCTTTGCCGGTCACAAAGACAATCATTCCGGCTTGATGAATCCAGCCCAGATGAATGAGCTTAAAGCGGCTCACAATATAACTGATGGTGAAGAATGGGTGCCGTTTTCAGGGCTTGATTCCAACACAAACGAATTACGTAGCCTGATTGATACTGCTCCCTTCAATGCCAAAGGACGGCGGCTGCTGAGTTCGCCAAAAATTCCTGTCGAGGCCATTGCATCGCCCGCACAAGGTGCTGCGGCAATGTCAACGCAGGAAGGTTTTGGCAAAATTCTGAGCGAAATTGCCCGTCACGACACAAAAATGGCCAACCGCATTGTCACCACATCGCCAGATGTCACAGTCTCAACCAATCTGGGGGGCTGGGTAAACCGTCGTGCGGTATTTTCAAAAAAGCCCCGCGAAGACGTCTTCCAGACCCTTAAACTGATGTCGGCCCAGCGCTGGCACTCAAAGCCTTCCGGTCAGCACATCGAACTTGGCATCGCTGAAAACAACCTGTTTATTCTGCTGGCGGCTCTAGGGCTCAGCCACAAGTTGTTTGGCGAGCGCTTGTTGCCGGTGGGAACACTCTATGACCCCTTCATCCAGCGCGGCCTCGATGCGCTTAACTATGCCTGTTATCAGGATGCCCGCTTTATCCTCGCAGCCACGCCTTCAGGCATTACGCTGGCCCCGGAAGGTGGCGCTCACCAGTCGGTTTCGACGCCCCTTATTGGCATGGCCCAGGATGGACTGGCGACGTTTGAGCCTTCGTTTGTTGATGAACTTGCCGTCATAATGGAATGGGCATTTAATTACATACAACGCGAGAGCGATGACATTTGCGATGATGACTGGTTGCGTGACAAAAGCGGCGGCTCGGTTTACTTACGCCTGTCTACGCGTTGTTTGGACCAGCCGGTGAGAAAACTCGATGATGCCACCAAAAAAGGGATTATTGACGGTGCTTACTGGCTCAGGCCGCCGGCCGCCGGGGCGCAATTGGCGCTCGCCTACACCGGGGTTGTTGCCCCTGAAGCTGCAAGTGCTATCGGCAAACTCCTCAATCGAAACCCCGGCGTGGGCCTTTTGGCAATCACGTCCGCTGATCGTCTCAATGCCGGCTGGAAAGCAGCCCAGACCGCGCGCCAGCACGGCCAACTTAAAACCGAAAGTTATATTGAAAAGCTTTTGCAGCCCCTGTCGCGTGATGCCGGACTGGTAACCGTCATCGATGGTCACCCGACAACCCTATCGTGGCTCGGAGCCGTTCATGGCCATAAGGTTCAGGCTTTGGGGGTTGAGCATTTTGGCCAGACGGGAACGATTGATGACCTTTATGAAACTTATCGGATTGGTGAAAACGCCATACTGGAAGCTTGTAAAATAGCATTGCCACACAGGCGGTTTGTCTGTTGACAGGTGTGGAAAAACAGCAAAAATCCAAGGTTTATTAACCTCGACTGTCAATAATTCAGAGCCCCGCTCTTTTAATTTGGCATTGGTATTCTTATATGCAAGACTGGAGTTGGTGAGTTTTGGTGTAGAAGCAGGAGAATTTACTATGAAGAAACCTAATAAATTTACAGTTTTAGCTTCCCTGTTTTTGGGAGCTACAGCATTTGGAGGAATGAGCGCCAGTGCTGTTCCTCTGTCTAAAATGGCAACAAGCGTACAGCCAGAAGTGGTAACCAGTAATCTGGTACAGAAAACCGGCAAGAAAACCCGCAATTTGCTTTTGGGCCTTGGTGCCGGCGCCCTGATTGGTGGTCTCATCGTTAACAATAACAACCGAGCCTATGATCGCGGCTATAATAACGCCAATCGGAGACCGGTGCGCAGGTCGTATCGTACTCGCTATGAGCCCTGGTCCAATGCCTGGTATGATGACTGTTTTCGTCGTTATCGCAGCTTTAATCCGGATACCGGCTATTTTCTGTCCTACAACCGTGGCTACGTTTTCTGCCGCTAACGGCTGAGAGTTGAAAAACTGAACAAGATTTAAAATGAGGTAGCGCCTGAACGCGCAGCCTCATTTTTTTGTGCGCTACTTTCCATAAATCAGCTTATCGCTCTCCAGATTTGGCTTTTTTTTCTTTTTATGTAAAACTGAAGCGCATTTGACCGATACTGTTCAAATGCATTCTGGCTGAATAATTTTATGCGTAGAAGCAGGAGAAGTTAGTATGATAAAATCTGGAAAAACTGCAATTTTCGCCTCTCTTTTTTTGGGAGCAACGCTGGTTGGGGGAACAGGCGCAGGTGCTGCTCCTTTTTCCAATATGCCAACAAGTATATCTTCCGAAACAATAGCCAAAAATACAGATGTAAAAAAAGTCGAGCTTCTTTTAGGTCTTGCTATAGGTGCTCTGGTTGGTGGTCTCTTTGTCCATGAGACTGATCGTTACTATAATCATCCCCATCGCAGTCACCGCTTTCACAAAGGTAAATATGCCCCCTGGTCTCGTGCATGGAAAAAAGATTGTTCGCGCCGCTATCGCAGCTTCAATCCGCACACCGGGTATTTCACAGCCAATAGTGGCCGCAAGGTTTTCTGCCGCTAACGATTGAATTTGAAAAACTGAATTCAAACTAAAACGAGATTGCGCTTAAATCCGCTGTCTCGTTTTTTTATCGTCCTCAAATCAGCTCATCGCGCTTGTTATCAGTTTCACCATAGCGACTGAGAGAGGGCGGTCGCAGACCCTCATAGAGCTTTTCAATTTTTTCATTGATCTCTTTGTTGTTCTGCTCAAACAGGGAATTGCCCTGTAAGTCGCTTTCCACCAGTAGCGGGCCAAAATTCTCGACCCTGAACACCCACATTGCCTGCGCAATACCCAGTTCATCGAGCCAGTAGACATTCTCCACGGCTTTGATGCCACGTCCTAACAGCGCTCCGGTGCCATACCCAACAGTGGTGAAATAAACCGCCTTTGCGGGCACAAAAATCTCATCGTAATGCTTCTGGCTCATACCACCTTTGCCGATAATCACCCGGCAACCGGTTTTGGCAAACCAGCCCGGTAATGATTTGGCAAAGCGAAAACTTGCGGTTGCGGTTACCGCACCTACGGAGAATTTGCCATCCGCATCAATGCTCGCTGCGGGTGAGCAATGAAATCCGACATTACAACGTTGCACCAGCCCGGCGGGCATTGGCTCGCCATCGTCAAGAATACGCTTGTAGATTTTTTCGCGCCCCGTCATGATCAGGCCATCGAGATAGACCACGGTGCCAATTTCCAATGACTTGAGGTCTTCATCGCTAATCGGAACGGATAATCTTACAGTTTTCATGCCACCACCATTTCCTGCCATTCGACAGTATTCCTTCTCATGTAGGGTGTGAACCAGTTGGGGTCGGTGCGGTGTTCAATGCGCCCGTCATTGTATATGCGCACGGCTGCCCGCCTTGAGGACAGGCAAAACGAATGCACACTCATCGGCATGCCGCCGGTGTGGGTATAACCGACTTCAATATGGCAATCGACCACCATGGATGAGCCAACAAAACCCATGGCTCCCATGCCGATAGAATTTCCCATCTGTTTAAGTTCTTCTTCCAAAGCGGCAATTTCAGGATCGGGGTTTTTGTTGCCGACGATGCGCAAACACGCAGCCTGTTTGCCCAGCACCATACATGTATCTTTGGAGCCGCCCAGGCCGATGCCGACAATGGCTGGCTGACACGCCAGCCCGCGCTTGCCAAAAGAAATCATGACATCGAGAAAGAAACGTTTGATACCGTCAATTCCATCACCGGGAAACAACATGCGATAATCAGTGCCGAAAAGCCCGCCTTTGTGTACCGTGGTAATCTCGAGCCAATCGGCATCGGGCTCGAAACTATAGTCAATCTCGGGGGCGTTAATACCGACATTGTTATTGTTATCCTGACGGCTTATCGGATGCACACGGTTGGGCCGCAAAGGAACATCCTGGGTGGCGCGGGCGGTGGCCTGTCGCAAAACTTTTTCCAGAGCAATAAAACCGCCCTCAATCAGCGCCTCGTTTCCTGCCTTGACGTAATAGCGCGGCAGGCCTGAATCGGCACACATCGGGCGGCGGTCTTCACGCGCAGCACCATAATTTTCCAGCATGGCCTCAAGCACGAAATACGACAGATCGCCCTTTTCAGTCTTTTGCATTCCACGAATGCCGTCTTCATAATCTTCAGGAATGTCTATCGCCGCCTTGAGCATAATGTCGTAGGCAGCCTTTTCAATTCTTTCAATCCCTATCATTTTTAAAACTCCTTGGACGGCGCAGGCACAGGGTCATCGCCAATCAGGGATTGACCCGGCCTGACAATGTTAAATTCCACCGGCTCTGTTGTTACCTGCATTTGATTGTCTTTCAGATTGACACAGGTATAGCGGGATTTTTCCAGATCGCCGGGTTGAGGAAAATCTTCACGAAAATGCGCTCCGCGCGAATCTTCTCGCGCCAGAGAGGCCTGCGCAATTGCCTTGGAGGTTATTATCTGGTTTTCCAGATTAATCCAGTCATGCCAGGTAAGATTAAATACCCGCGATTGATCGCCAATACCGCATTTGCGCAACCTCGCTTCCAGCTCATCAAGGTGCACAAGCGCTGCATTCAAATCACCTGCATTGCGCATTATACCAACTTTTTCCCACATCAGTGTCAGCAGTTCTTCGCGCACTGTGTTGAGGTCTCCCGCCGGATTATTGAAGGGTTTTAATGCAGCCTCAATTGCAGCGTCCACCTGCACCAGATCAGGATTGTGAAAGCCGTCTGCGCACCCCGCATATTCCGCCATGCTAACACCGGCAATTGAGCCAAAGACAGTGGAGTTGGCAACGCCGTTGCCGCCCAGTCTGTTGGCGCCATGGACACCACCGGTATCTTCACCCGCCGCAAACAACCCCGGCAGGCCGGTGGAACAGTCTTCATTGAAAACCAGACCGCCCATCATGTAATGCGCTGTTGGCACCACCTCGACCAGACCGCCAGCGAGATCAAAGCCGCAATCAGCGCAGCGTTCCACCATGCCCTTGAATTTGCGCGTCACTTCTTCTCGCCCCAAGTGGCCCATGGAAATATAAAGCCCATTATTGGGCGTGGTTTTGCCTTTGCGGATTTCCGCATACATGGCGCGTGAAACAATGTCGCGGGTGGCACGTTCACCCAGCGGATCATAATCTTGCATGAAGCGGGTTTTTTCACCATTAAGCAGATAACCCCCGGCACCGCGCAATCCTTCTTCCAGCACCGTTCCGGTCATGCGTGTGTCCAGGCCTGCCAGCAATCCGGTAGGGTGAAACTGCACCATCTCCATATCGCGCAAAGACAAGCCCTGCCGCAATGCCATCACCATGCCATCGCAGGTCTTTTCGCCTGAAGGCGTGTGGTAGCGATACATGGTGGGACCGCCACCGGTGCCTAACAAAACCGCCTTGGCTTTGACGAAAGTAAAGCTGCCATCGCGCATGTTGATCAACACCACTCCGGCAAGCCGGGTGTTTGATGTATCACGCACAAAGGCAATTGCGCGATGTTCCTCCAGCCGGTTGACACCGCGCGCCCACACTTGTTCAGCCAGCCTGTTGATGATCTCAATGCCGGTAAGATCACCCTTGTGCACCGTGCGATCAAAAGTCTGTCCGGCAAAGGCTTTTTGATGCACCGTGCCATCAGGATTGCGGTCAAAGAAGCAGCCGAACTGGTTTTCCAGTTTTGCGATGCACTTGACCGCCTCAACCACAAGGCGCCAGGATAAGTCCTGATTGTTGATCCATTTGCCACCTTCAATCGAATCCATGAAATGGCGCTCGATTGAATCGCCTTCGGCAATTGCCACATTGTAGCCGCCCTGCACCATGCGCGTGCAGCCGCATTTTCCCAGCAGGCCTTTAACCGCAATGGTTATGTCAAGGTCGGGGTTGGCATCATAAGCATGTATTGCTGCCATCAAACCGGCACCACCGCTGCCCAGTATCAATATATCGGTTTCAATTGTTTTATACGCAGTCACAACACCTATCCGTTCAACAAAAATAACAGACCAACGCCTATAGAGGCAGCAAAGCCTGAGGAAATAATCAGCTTCTGGCGATCGCTCCAGGCGACAAACTCCATCATCAACAACCGCAATCCACCGGCAAAATGTACAGCCAGCAAAACAATCAGCAAGGTTTCAGCTGCTTTAACCAAAGGCTGGTCTGTCCAGGCTAAAAAACC
>CAZVAZ010000106.1:0-7677 GCA_964625235.1 uncultured Hyphomicrobiales bacterium | reverse complement strand
GTTTTGGCCTCGGCCCGGCAACCGGCCACGTCATGGCTGATCTTGTCTGTGGTGACACCCCTGTGGTTGATCTTGAGCCCTTCCGCTTTTCACGCTTTTCGGATGGAACGACCATGGAGGCACAGCAGCACCTTTAGGCCTCCCTCAACGAGACACACCCTCCAGTTTAAAAACGCACTAGGATTGAATTTAGGATACAAGCCATTTGCCAACATTCTCCGGTGTCAATTGATCCCCGACAAACGTGATTTCCTCTGACACAGTCGGGGTGACAGTGGAGAATTTTCCGTTTTCCGCACGAAGAATGATACCGGAAAGGGTACATTGCTCAGATGCCAAAAAAGTAACGCCGGGGGCAACGTGGTCCTCTGTATAGGTGCCGCGTTCTACTTTGCGTCGGAGAATACGAGTAGCAGCAACCGGCGAAATTGCATTCACCTTAATATCATAGCCCTCGACCTCGGCTGCAAGGGCATTCATTAAGCCAATTTGGGCCATCTTGCCGATATTATAAGTCGTCAGGCCCGACACCGCACCACTCAGATAAAGCGCTCGCCCGGAAGTCGTCAGTACAATTCGGCCGTAGTTACATTTTTTCATTACTGGCAGCGCACTGTGTGCCAACCAAAACGGTGCATTCACATGAACGTTCATCATTCTGTTGAAGTGATCTTCATCAATTTTCTCAATCGCTTCGAATATGACTAAACCCGCATTGTGAATAAGAATGTCCAGGCGACCAAAAGTGTCAAGAACTCGTGAAACGAGTCTGTGGCATTGTGTTTTTTCTCCCAAAAGTTCATAGGAAGCAACTGCCTCGCCACCGGAACTTTTTATTTCTTCAACAACAATATCAGCAAATGATATATCACCGCCTGTTCCATCTTGATCGACCCCGGCATCATGCACCATCACTCGCGCTCCGCGCATAGCAAGCATTCGCGCATAGGCAGCTCCAAGACCACGCCCTGCCCCAGTGATCAACGCAACCCGCCCATTAAAATCTATCACGTGTTTATCTAATTCCGCCACGAGTGATTGCCACCTTCGTATTTGATGATTTATTCACACAATACTTCCTTGAAGCGTCACAATCAATCCAACGCATGGATTCGCTGAGTTCTCGAAGATGAAAAAGAGTGATGATTTGAATCCGGTTAAACGGAACCAAAAACCTTAAGCCACCAACTTCAATCGCTCCAGTGCTTCCATAAGCTTGGCTCTGGTTTCTTCTGCCGCCACTTTGCGTGTGCGCTGTTCAGCCACCACGTGTTCGGGAGCGCGCGATGTGAATTTTTCGTTGGCGAGTTTGGATTCAATCCCGGAAATGTCTTTTTCAATTTTTTCGATTTCTTTTGTCAGGCGTTCGTTTTCGGCATCAATATCAATGGCACCGGCAAGAGGAAGTGCCAATAGCGTATCATCCATGACTATCTGGACCGAACCTTTGGGAGGTTCATCGGCAAAATTTATGCTCTCCAGCCGCGCCATACGCTTGAGTAATTCGCGGTGCAGATGGGCGCGGGCGCGGGGTTTTTCCTCAGCATTTACCAATACCAGCGGTACTTTGGCACCGGCGGGAACGTTCATTTCGGCGCGGGCGGAGCGGATTTCGGTAATCACTGCGATGATCCACTCAATTTCTGCGCGCGCCTCATTATCAACCATGTCGGGATAATTGGGCCACGGTGCCAGAATAAGCATGTCTTTATCGGCAACCTTGCCGGGTGAGGCCCGCTGCCACAGCTCTTCGGTAATAAACGGCATGAAGGGATGCAGCATGATCAATATCTGATCCATGGTCCAGGCAGCTGTTGCCCGGGTTTCAGCTTTGGCCGCTTCATCATCACCAGCCAGCAAAGGTTTCATCAACTCAACGTACCAGTCGCAGAACACGTTCCAGATGAAACGGTAAAGGGCAGAAGCGGCCTCATTATATCGGTGTGCTTCAATGGCCAGCGTTACCACCTTACCCGTGGCCATGGCCTCGCCGGCAATCCAGCGGTTCAAAGTCTGGCGTGCACCGGCGGGATCGAAATTATCCTGACGCACACATTCATTCATGTCGCAGAAGCGCGCGGCATTCCATAATTTGGTGGCGAAGTTGCGATAGCCCTCGATGCGCTGTTCCGACAATTTGATATCACGGCCTTGTGCTGCCATAGCTGCCAGCGTGAAACGCAAGGCGTCGGCGCCATATTTTTCAACCAGTTCCAGAGGGTCAATAACATTGCCCTTGGATTTGGACATTTTGGCACCATGTTCATCGCGCACCAGAGCATGCACATAAACTGTGTGAAACGGCACTTCGGGATTGCCTTGCTTGTCTTTCATGAAATGCAAACCCAGCATCATCATGCGTGCTACCCAGAAAAAGATGATGTCAAAGGCGGTTACCAGAACATCGGTTTTATAATAACGCTTCAACTCCGGTGTTTCCTCGGGCCAGCCCAGGGTTGAAAATGGCCACAGGCCGGAAGAAAACCAGGTGTCGAGCACATCTTCATCGCGCCGCAATTCAACCGGTTTTCCGTAATGTTCATCGGCTTGAGCCTGGGCCTGTTGTGCATCATGGGCAACGAAAATTCTGTCATCAGGCCCATACCAGGCCGGGATCTGGTGACCCCACCACAATTGGCGCGAAATGCACCAGGGCTGAATGTTGCGCATCCATTCGTAATAGGTTTTCTCCCAGTTTTTGGGAACGAATTTTGTCTCTCCCTTTTCAACCGCTTCGATGGCTGGCTTGGCCAGTGTTTCGGCATCCACATACCACTGGTCGGTGAGCATGGGTTCGATGACTGTTCCGGAACGATCACCAAAGGGTTGGGCTATGACTTTTTCTTCTACACCCCGGTAAAAGCCAAGTTCCTTGATTTCCTTCAAAACAAGATCGCGTGCAACATAGCGGTCCAAACCGGCATAATGTTCAGGCACATTATTTTCCGGCGTAACGATCATTCGCGCCTGTGTATCCATCAACGGAAGCAGGGGAATATTGTTTCTTTTGGCGACTTCAAAATCGTTGAAATCATGAGCACCGGTAATTTTAACCGCACCGGAACCAAATTCGGGATCGGGATATTCATCAGCAATAATCGGAATATGGCGCTCGGCAATCGGTAGACGCACCATTTTACCGATAAGGTTTTTATAGCGCTCGTCAGAAGGATGCACGGCGACAGCACCATCGCCCAACATGGTTTCAGGCCGGGTAGTGGCAATGACAATTTCTTCAATACCATCAACCGGGCCGTCAACAAGGGGATAGGCGAACTGCCACATGTGACCGTCGACGTCCTTTTGTTCGACTTCAAGATCTGAAATGGCGGTCTGGAACACTGGATCCCAGTTGACGAGGCGTTTGTCCTTGTAAATCAGGCCTTCATTGTAAAGCTCAACGAACACTTTCAGAACAGCCTCACTCAGACCTTCATCCATGGTGAAACGTTCACGCGACCAGTCACATGATGCCCCTATGCGTTTGAGCTGGTTGATAATTGTACCGCCGGATTCGTGTTTCCACTTCCAGATGCGTTCAACAAACGCCTCACGGCCCATGGCATGGCGATCCGGTTCGTTATTGTCGGCCAATTGGCGCTCAACCACCATCTGGGTGGCGATACCGGCATGGTCAATTCCTGGCTGCCACAGCACATCTTTGCCGCGCATACGCTCAAACCGACACAATATATCCTGCAATGTGTTGTTGAACGCATGACCTATATGCAGGGAGCCGGTGACATTTGGCGGCGGGATTACGATGCAAAAACTTTCCGCACCCTCAGCCAATCTGTCTGGCCGGCCAGCCTTAAAGGCGCCGCTGTCCTCCCAGGCTTTATACAATCGTGGTTCAATTTCGGCGGGCTGGTAGGTCTTTTCCATAATCAGGATACTTCGGTTAACGTAGGGACAGCACTCATGTTGTTACCATCATGAGAACTCGAATTCGGTGCTAATCAGCTTTTTGAATGACAGTTTTTCAGGCGGTGGGATGTAAAGCCCAACATTTGAGATGAGTCAAGCGGCAGAATAACGGGCGCGCTTAACGGCCACGCCGGGCAATGCGCTCGATTTCTTCGCTCACAAGCTTTTCCACCAGATTTGGCAGATTGGCATCGAGCCAGTTTTTCAACAGCGGCCGCAACATTTCCTGAACCAGCTCTTCAACCGTGGTTGCATTATCGCCGCGCGACAACAGTGTATTGGCCAGATCGCCAAAAGATGCAGCAGCAGCAACACCAACGCCATCAGAAACAAGTCTGTCGGCAACTTTGGATTCTATCGGCAACTCCATGACCG
Source organism: uncultured Hyphomicrobiales bacterium (assembly GCA_964625235.1). GTDB lineage: Bacteria > Pseudomonadota > Alphaproteobacteria > Rhizobiales > JAJFHR01 > JAJFHR01. The sequence goes on along the minus strand of CAZVAZ010000106.1, from coordinate 3,375 downwards.
GCTCTGGCTCTGGTTCCGGCTCGGGCAACTCCAGGATTTCCGGTTCATCGGTCTCGACGCTTACAAACTCGATATCGTCAGCTACATCGGCACCGCTGTCGGCAACCTCAACACCGAAATCCGCCATGTCCGGCTCGTCCAGCACAGGGGCTTCTTCTGGTGCCGGATCATCAATTTCAACGATATTGGTGAGTTCAAAGATGTCATCATCTTCAGCAACCGGAGGAGCATCTTCGACTTCCGCAACCTGTGCTTCGACTTCCGGCTCCGTCGCTGTTTCTACGGCTGGCTCTTCAGCTTCAGGCTCAGCAACCTTGACCTCTACGTCAGACGAAGCCTCGTCGTTTACGTCAGACGAAGTCTCATCGTTATCATCGGAAATGATACGTCTGATGGAAGACAGGATTTCTTCCATTGAAGGTTCGGGCGCCTGGTCCGTATTGCTCATTTGCGCAATTCCATCGCATACCAGATACCAAGACTAATTCCGCCTGTGGATCTGGTATGTATTATACTCTGGTTATGTAAATAGCCTCTGGGTATTCATAACCGCTATCACTCTACTTTGTATGTTTATAAGGTGATTCGTCGATATTTGTACCAAACAGCTTGTTTCGTACACGGTTATAATTGCTCTCGGGATTGTAGTTTTTCACAGCCAAATTAAGATCACGCGCCGTCAGTTGACCGATAGACGATAACAATTGATAGCTGGCCACCACCTCGTTGCGGCGCGAAACCACCAGCGTTACATTTGAATTCAGCAATTCCTGTTCCGCATCAAGAACGTCAAGAGTGGTTCTTGAGCCCACCAAAGCCTCCTGTCGAACTCCCTGCAGTGCCAATTCGTTGGCTTTCACCTGGGCGCGATCAGAGACGATTTGCGCGCGCAATGCCCGCAATTGCTCCCAACTGGAGATAATGGAGGAAACGACAATGCGCTCTGAATCAAGAACAAGCAAGCGTTGCTGGCTGGCTGACTGCTTGGCCTCACGGACGCGCGAATAAACATTTCCCGCTTGATATAGCGGTATGTTCAGGCGACCGATGAGCGAGGCGGTTTCAGTGCGTCTGGTGGTGGTTGAGGGATTTCTGCGGTAGCTGTACGTGGCTTCAAGAGAGACATCGGGATATAGTTCACCCTGCACGACTTTAACGGCACGGCGTGCTGAAATTTCAGAAAAACTTGCGGCCAGCAGTTCCGGGTTTTGGGATTTGCCGATACTTAAGGCCCGATCAAGTGTCCTCGGCAGGTTTTTTCTGATTGACCGCGGGTATTTCAACGACTGAGCACGCGTGCCGATCACGCGACCGTAAACAGCGCGGCTTATGGCCAGGTCGGCCTTGGCCTGGGCCAGGGTCGAGACCGAGCCAGCAAGGCTGGCCTGAGACTGGGCAACATCGGTGCGGGTCACTTCGCCTACCCGAAACCGTGCTTTTTCCGCCTTTAACTGCTGGGATAAAACCTGAACGTTTTTCGTCTGTAATCTTACCACCGATTGATCACGTAAAACATCCATATAGGCTGTAACAGCATCAAACAGTGTGTTTTGTTCAACCGACAGCAATGCCTGGCGCCCGGCCTGAACATTGGCTTCGGCCTGTTTGGTGCCATTGACGGTTCTAAATCCTCTGAACAACGGTTGCACCAACGAAATTGATGATCCATAGGGATCGTTGTTTTTGCCACCAAAAGACGGATTGGAAGTCGTTCTGGTAACACCGGCATCGCTGGATATAACCACATTAGGCCGCCATCCTGACAATGCCTGGGATACGCCTTCATCAGTGGCCCGTTGCCGTGCTCGTTCGGCCCGCAAACCGGGATTGTTAAAATACGCAGTCTCCAATGCCTGGCGAAGCGTCTCGGCGGCGGCTTCTTGCGGCAAAACAGCCAGAACCGTTGCTGCCAAAATAAATCCGGTGGCAATGGTTAGAACTCTTTTTTTGACCCGCAATGAACGCCGGGCAATTTTGTTTTCTAACAATATTTCATCTGTCACAGGTAATTTTCTCCCCACTCCCGATATGATATACAGGAAAAACTGTATGATCGATCTTATTAAAGAGTTGTTAACGTTAACTTTTAGTTGAAGACAGTATCCAGCTTTGAAAACTAAAACCACTGCTGACTTTCGCGCCTTCCTTTCATTCGGGGAAAAAGCAACGGATGCCCCCCCAAACAACCGAAATGTTTAAAAACTGAATTTTTCCGGCTTTTGAAACCCCGGTAAACCGGGTGCACTGGCATCAAAATCGATTCGACTGGATGTAATATCACCTTTTTTAATCACCACATGTGCCTTACCATGACCATTGGCCGAAATTATGGCAACCAGCCTGCCGCCTTCATCAAGCTGGGCAACAAGGGCATCATCAACGTGATCAATTGCCCCATCGATAAAAATTACGTCATATGGAGCTTCGTTTTTATAACCCTCATTCAAAGGCCCGCTGACAATTGCCGCATTGTCTATGCTCAGGCTCATTAAAATATCATTGGCCTGGGTTGCCAGCTCCTCATTGGTCTCAAGACCAACAACACTGTCGGCAAGCCGGGCGATTACAGCTGCCGAATATCCGGTGGCACAGCCGATAACCAGAACCAGATCGGTAGATTTGATTTGCGCCAGAGCAACAAGCTGGGCGAAAGCCACGGGCATCATCATGGCGCGCTGATGACCGTCAGGTGCAGAAATACCCAAAGATATTTCTTTATCCATATAAGCAATGTCGCGTTTGGCTTTGGGGACAAAGCGCTCGCGCGGAATTTCACCCAACGCATCAAGCAAAGCTTTGTCGGTGACACTTTGGGGATTTATCTGCGAAACCACCATATTCTGCCGGGCCTGGGCAAAATCCATTTTCAAACCTCAAGAGTTTTCGAAACCATGCGACTCAGGTTGATAAAAAGTCATATAAGACCTTGGTAAAAACGCCAACCTGTTTTTGAATTTTATGTCTTTTGCCTCCTCTTCATACTTGCAATCAAACACTTTGTTCTTTATATAGAACTAACGCGGTTAAAACGAACGCGCGAAATTTGACCATCGTTTGAGGTTTGTATGTCTGAGCAGCAAAAAGTCTATGTGATCCATGAAAACGCTGAATGGCTGCCGCCTTTGCGTGTGGCATTCGAGAACCTGGCAACACCTTATGAGGAATGGCTGCTCGACCAGACCACCTGCGATTTGCGCACCACTCCGCCTGAGGGTATTTTTTACAGCCGGATGAGTGCCTCAAATTATACACGAGGTCATGCGCATTCCAATTACAGCACCGACATTATTTTGCGCTGGCTTGAAGCTCACGGCCGCCGCGTCATCAACGGCTCTTCGGTCCTGCAACTGGAATTATCCAAGGCAACCCAGCAGA
>CAZVAZ010000105.1:0-7727 GCA_964625235.1 uncultured Hyphomicrobiales bacterium | reverse complement strand
GGAAAGGTGTTGCCCAGCGCTTGAAAATCCAGCCCGAACAGGGCCTTGAAGTCATCGTCACCGGCAAACTCACCACCTATCCCGGCCAGTCGAAATACCAGATAACCATAGAAAGCCTGGAACCTGCCGGTGTTGGTGCGCTGATGGCGCTGCTGGAAGAACGCCGCAAGAAATTTGAAGTCGAAGGCGTGTTTGATCAGGCTCGTAAAAAGACCATCCCCTACCTGCCATCAGTAATTGGCGTGGTAACGTCGCCCACAGGTGCGGTTATTCGAGATATTCTGCACCGGATCAGCGATCGTTTTCCGCTTCATGTGCTGGTCTGGCCGGTGCGGGTGCAGGGTGAAACTTCGGCCAATGAAGTAGCCCGCGGCATCGCCGGATTTAACGCGCTTAAACCCGGTGGCGATATCCCGCGCCCCGATCTCATCATTGTTGCACGCGGCGGCGGCAGTCTCGAAGACCTGTGGGGGTTCAACGAAGAAGCGGTGGTGAGGGCAGCAGAGGCAAGCGACATACCGCTGATTTCAGCCGTAGGCCATGAAACAGACTGGACCTTGCTGGATTATGTGGCGGACGAACGAGCACCAACGCCCACAGCAGCGGCTGAACGCGCCGTGCCGGTACGCGCTGAGTTGCTGGCGCTGGTGGATGATCTTAAAGCCAGAAAAACCCGCGGTTTGTGGCGGGTATTGGAAGAATGCAAACAGGCCTTGCGGGCTTCATCGCGCGGGTTACCCAAACCAGCCGACCTTCTAGGCCTCGCCCGCCAGCGCTTTGATGTGGCAGCTTCCCTCCTGCCACGAGCGCTGATGGCTGGGACTCAGGTTTTTGCCACCCGGCTTACCCGATTAACCTCGCGCCTGACACCGCGACCGCTTGAAGCTGGCATTCGGTACAATCAAGAGCGTGTCGGTGCTCTCAGCGCCCGCGCCAACCGCTCGATGGCGATGTTTTTGGAAAAAACCAGATCGAAATTCCTGGGCGAAGCAAAATTATTGAATTCGCTCAGCTACCAGGAAGTTTTGCGACGCGGCTTTGCTCTTGTCAGGGGCGATGACGGCACCATGGTGCGCTCGGTTGAAACTGCGGGCGCGCAACAGGTTGTCGAAATTGAATTTCACGATGGCCGTCTCACCACAGCGGTAAATAGTCTGGCGGCACATAAACCAAAGAGTAGAAAAAAAGTATCCGGCAAAACAGCTGCGGACGGTCAAGGAAAACTATTCTAGAATTTCAGCGTAATTCTGTGTATGTTTACTAAACGTTTCTAAAACTTTCAGAAGATGAATTAATGAACAGATTTGACAAATCCTTGGGTCAAAACCGGGAAGCAAAAATCAAATATATGGACGGTGAATTTCGCATCACCAGTCAAGGAGATTTTGTCACCTGCGCCATCACGTCAAAACCCATAGCGCTCGAACAGCTCAAATACTGGAGTGTTGATCTTCAGGAACCTTATGTGGATGCAGAAGCTGCATTTGAACGCCACAGGCAGGTAATGACTTAAACTCAAATCACTTTCAAGATAAATTCCATCAGTGCTTTTTCCTGATTGAATTTCAACTCAACCCCGTAAACCACGCTGGCCAGATAGAGCTTGCCACAGGCACCTTCGGTGTTCTTGAGGCGAACGTGATCCTTGGCCGTTGTCATCAACAGGCATTCGGGATTATCACCTTGCAGACCAAGCAACCACTGGGCATCACTGTGTGAAAACGGATGATGGTCGGGAAACCTGATGCGCTCGACAATCTCAGCACCAGCCTTTTCAAGCGTTGCAAAAAACTTGTCCGGCATACCGATGCCGGTATAGGCGATCACCTTTTTACCCACCAGATCAGGGGCTGTGTCGGCGGGTTCAAGCTGCGCAGTAAACATCGGTTTACCGCTGTTTTGCAGGTTTTGGTTGAGGTTTTTGTCGACCAGCGCGCCACCGATTATGATAAATCCGTGCGCGCTTGAAACCTGATCATCCAAAAATCCCCGCAAAGGCCCCGCCGGAATAACCCGGCCATTGCCGATGCCTTGTTGGTGGTCAATGACGATAAGGCAGAGGTCTTTGTGCAGCGACGGGTTTTGAAAACCATCGTCCATCACAATAACATCAATGTCGGTTTTGCTGAATTCCTCAGCACCGGCGCGGCGGTCGCGGGCAACAATAGTAGGGCACATATCCGCCAGCAACAAAGCCTCATCGCCAACATCACCGCAAGCATGTTCACCGGGCATCACAACCACAGGGCCGGATAATTTTCCGCCGTAACCTCTGGTCAAAAACCCGACTGATTTTTGGCTTTGGTGCAGCAGTTCGCCAAGTGCCAGTGCAACCGGTGTTTTACCCGCCCCGCCAGCAACAAAATTACCGATGCAGATAACAGGACGTTCAGCTTTTGCAGCGGCGGTCGCAAATTCCCGAACCCGCGACCCCATGCCATAAAGCCACCCCAGTGGCGTTAACACCGCGCTTGATATGGAGCGGCGATCTGAATACCAAAACACCGGTGCGCGCATCTACTCACTCCGCCGGGTTGGTGCATCAAGGAGTGCCAGCAGGGCGCTTGCCGTTTTCTCTGTAGCACCTTTCAAACTCGCGGCCTGAGCCTTGCCCCTGGTGGTAAGCGCCACCACTGTTTCTTGCGAATTTAATAACCGTTCAACTTCTGTTGCCAGTCCGGCGCTGTCGCTAGTTCTTATGGCGCCACCGTGCCGGTTCAATTGTTGATACATGGCATTGAAATTATCGACAAAGGGGCCGTGCACCACCGCTGAGGTGCCATCAATAGCCTCGATGGGGTTGTGGCCGCCAACCTTGACCAGAGAACCGCCAATAAAACTGATGGCACTGAGTTCATAAAACAGCGGCAATTCGCCAAGCGTATCGGCGAGGTAGATGTCGGTATCCCTGCCGATTGCGGTGCCGCTGCTGCGTGTTGTCACGGTCAGGTTCTGGGAACCAATAAGTGCTGATATATCCTCTGCCCGTTCACGATGGCGCGGAACAATGATGGTCAGAATATCTGGGAAATCAGCTTTCAATATTTTGTGGCACGCAAGGATGATTTCCTCTTCGCCCTTGTGAGTGCTGGCGGCCAGCCACATGCGGCGGTTGCCGATTTGCTGTTTAAGCTCGAGCAACAGTTTTTGCGACACCGGTGCCGGTGATACGTCAGCTTTCATATTGCCGTAACAAACAGTGTTATAGGGACCAAGACTTGCCAGACGCTGTTCGTCTTTGTGGGATTGTGCCGAAATATGGCTAAAACGTGCGAGCAAAGCACGAATGAGGCCGGGAACCTTGCGCCAGCGCCTGAAACTTTGTTTCGAAATCCGCCCGTTGATCAACGCCATGGGAACCTGGCGTTTATGAAGCTGGGCAATTGTATTTGGCCAGATTTCCGATTCTGCAAAAACCGCCAGATCAGGGCGCCAGTGCTGTAAAAATCTGTGCACCGCGCCAGGGGTATCCACAGGCGCATATTGATGGAAGGCACATTTGGGCAACCGTGGGGCCAGAACCTCGGCTGCGGTGATTGTGGTTGTCGTCACCACAATGCTGATATCCTCCCGAGACTTTAAAAGCGTAGCTATCAGGCCAAGGCATGAGGTTGCCTCACCGATACTTGTGGCATGCAGCCACACCAGTGCGCCCTCAGGCCGTGGCAGGCTGGCAGTCCCGAGTTTTTCATCCGTGCGGCCCTGCTGTTCTTTGCCGCGCGCTAACCTGCGGGAAATCCATAATGGAGCCAGCGGGCTTAACAGGTACGTCACTCCTTGATAAAGATAATAGCTTGTGTTGAGTTTCGGTACCGGCCCGCCCGCATCATAATGCGGTTTTCTGCCCACCAGTGTATCCGCGCGAACCGTCAGGGCATTGAGGCTGTCCTGCAGCAGCAGGCGCTTGCTCTCAAGGGTTGTTTCGTCTGCATCTCTGGCGACAAATATTGGCTCACCCACAGCAATAGAGCCGCGCGAAAACGGCAGGCTGATGGCAAAACGGCTCCAGTTATTGACAAGCAGCCGAAACCGGGTGGTGACTGCCAGAGGAAGAATTGGATTTCCGGAAATTTGCGCCAGTAAAATAATGCCCCGTCCCGCCCGGCGCGAAGGCCCTGTGGGTACATCTGCCACCAAAGCTACCGATGAGCCGCGTTTAAGCGCCCGCATCATCAACCGCAGCGCTTCAGATCCGCCTTTTTTTGCTACAGTCTTGCCCGGTGCCGAGCCAGAACCGCGAATGACACCAAGACCGCTGCGTTTGTAGGCTGCAGCTCCGAATTCAGCATCAGGGTGACGCGATACAAGTATTTCCAGGGGATGCTTATGGTGCCAGAAAGGTGGCAGGATCATATTTTGTCCATGCCAGGATGCCACAATCAAAGGGCCAAGTCTGGCAGAATATTCTTTTGGATTTTCAGGGTCGTTGCTGAACCGGGCCGTGCGGTATACCACATTGACATAATTGGCGGTAAGCGTGCCAAGTCCTGTTCTGATGCGATGTAAAAATCCGTTCGAGCTTGTCATGTCATCCCCACCTCAATGTCATGTATTGGATGCAAGCGCAGGGGACAGTGGCGGGTCCTCCTTTTCCTTATGGTCAGCACCGGCAAACTGAATAGTATAGAGATCTTTATAAAGACCACCAAGCGCCAGCAATTCGTCGTGGCTGCCGCGTTCCACAATTACGCCTTTATCCATAACGCAAATGATATCTGCATTGCGCACACTCGACAACCTGTGGGCGATGGTCAAAACCGTGCGGTCGTTATCCAGACTGTCGAGGATCGACTGTACCCGTTCTTCGGACTGGGTATCAAGTGAGCTGGTTGCTTCATCAAGCAGAAGAATGGGGGCGTTTCTGAGCAGGGCGCGGGCGATGACGAGGCGTTGTTTTTCCCCACCGGAAATCAACCTGCCAACTTCTCCTACAGTTGTGTTGTATCCAGAGGGCAGGGCCACGATAAAATCATGGGCACCGGCCTGCCTGGCGGCCTGCTCAATTTGGGCCTTGTTGGCCCCGGGCGAGCCGTACGCGATGTTCATTGTTATCGTGTCATCAAACAAAAACGGATCCTGGGTTACCAGCGCGGTGGCTTTTCGCAGGCTCCACAGGGTGGTTTTTGTGATATCCTGACCGTCCACATAAATGGTGCCGCTTTGAGCCTCAAAAAACCGCAAAACAAGATTGAGCACCGTGCTCTTTCCCGCCCCGCTCGGTCCCACCAGGGCAACGCGTTTTCCCGCTGGAATTTCCAGCGAAAAATTACTTAAAACCGGCGTATCATCGCGATATTTGAACGAGACATTATCGAAGATGATTTCACCTTTGGTGACTTTAAGGTCGGGTGCATCTTTTACGTCAACGATACTGTTTTCCCGGTCCAGCAGGGAAAAGATGCGCGCGGTGGCAGCAACGCCTTCCTGCAGGGCTGTCTGTACTGTGGCAAGTGCTTTTAGCGGTCCATAAAGCAGAGGTGCTGCAACCATGAAACCGGCGAAATCTCCAGCTGATAAAAAACCTTGTGAAATTTGATAGCCGGCAAAAACAAAAATTGTGGCAATTGCCATACCGGAAACGGCTTCAGCAATTGGCGCCGATGCGGCGCGCGCGCGCGCGCCGCGCATGAGAAACTTTAAATTTCGATTTATCGCATCCGCTGCCCGTTCACTTTCGAATTGTTCCTGCTGGCTCGCCTTGACCACTCGAATGCCCGAGAGAGCTTCAGAAATGATGGTGCTGAGTTCACCGGTTTCCTGCAGGCTTTGCCGGCTTGATTTGCGCATGGTGCGGCGCTGTTTTGCCATGAAATAGAGAATAATGGGCAGGATGGCGGAAGAGATAAGGGCCAGACGCCACTCGATCCAGAACATCGCTGCCAGCGTTGCCAGTACAATGAGCGAATTTTTGCAAAAGGCCACCAGCATATTAACCGTTTCACGAATGCGCGTGGCATCGTTGAGAAAACTTGCGACAAACCGGCCGGAATGGGTTTTTGACAGATCGGCAAAATCCGTAACCATCAATTTTTTGAACAGATCAATCTGAATGTCTGCAACGGTGCGAAGGCCCAGATAAGAACGCGCAACGCCGACAAAAAATTCGTTGAGAGCCTTGATTGATGTAACCGCTACAACGGCCCAGGGAATCCAGGCGGGAACGCCTTTGGTATTATCATCGACAAAAATATCGATGGCCTCTTTAACCAGCACCGGCATCAAACCCGTTGTTACCGCCACCAGCACCATGGCCAGCAGGGACAGCGCCAACAGACCTTTTCGCGGCATCAGATAGACCCTGACAACGCGTGACAGCATATCGCGGGCGGTCATGCCGTCGCGCTCGAGACCATCATCTTTCTGCTCAAGCCTTGATTTGTCTCTAAAGAGTCCGTCTTCCACTGCCTTCAACACCTGTTATTCAAACGCCGCAACCTATCACGCAAGATGAACGCTTGCCAGCATGTCCCGATATATCAGTTTAAATTTGCCTTTAGCAGGAAGATTTTGCTGTTTCCGCTTTGCTCTGGTTTGACGGGTCAAGCAGGCGGTGCAGGTGAACGATAAAATAGCGCATATGGGCGTTGTCAACAGACCTTTGTGCAGCCCCCTTCCAGGCATTGTAGGCCTGTGAATAATTGGGATACATGCCGACAACGTCAAGACTGTCAAGGTCCTTGAAGGTTACCTCATCAACGCGCTCAAGTTCGCCGCCAAAGACGAGATGAAGGAGTTGTTCAGGTTTTTGATCAGTCATAATCGTTTTATCCTCAAAGCAGATTTTTGCATTCAGGCAATTTGTTTCTGTTGCATGAGGATATTGTGAAGCGCGGGTCCCGCGGCTGCAATAGTGTCATGAACAGGGTGAATGCCGTTATAAATCAAGGGCCGACCTTCGAGCGTGGTGACCCGTCCGCCTGCTTCCTGCACCAAAAGATCAGCTGCTGCAAGGTCCCAGTCACTTTTAGGCCGGATTGTCACAGTCGCATCTTCCTGTCCCTGCGCCACATGAGCTAATCTTAAAGCCATTGAATTATAGCTGGTAATAGTCATCTCCGGCCAGGTCTGGCGCCAGTACTCGGCTCTGAAAGCACCGGAATTTGCAGCCATTCTGCAATGCGGCAGATTTTGCTTATTGGTTGTGGCAACAGGCTTTTGATTGACGTATGCGCCTTTACCGGCAGCGGCCGTAAACAATGTTGCCGAGGTTGGGTGAAGAACGCTGGCGGCAATTGGGCGGCCATCTTCAACCAGTGCCACCGAAATAGTCCAGTCTTCGCGACCGCGCAGGAATGCCCGTGTGCCATCTATCGGATCGACAACCCAGACCCTTCGTTTGCTCATGCGCGCAGCATCATCTTCAGTTTCTTCCGACAGCCAGCCATAATCGGGGCGGGCTTCCAGCAAGCTTTGTTTGAGCAGTTGATTTACCGCGATATCGGCTTCAGATACCGGTGTGTTATCGCTCTTTTTCCAATGGTTGAAGTCGCGCCTGAAATATTTGAGCGCCAAATCTCCCGCCACGCCAATGACTTCTTCCAGCAGGGCCATATCATTTTGCCCGGATTTGACTGTATGTGTACTGGCGAGTGTATATTTCATGTGCTGGCAAACCTGTAGATATGAAACAGTCGTATACTACCCGCAAAAAACACGCAACGGGTTAACATGCCAGTGAAGGCAAATGCAATTGACGTTAAAAAAAAGTGAATGCTGTTAACGCTTTA
>CAZVAZ010000104.1:0-7764 GCA_964625235.1 uncultured Hyphomicrobiales bacterium | reverse complement strand
CCTGATAGCCCCACGCAACTCGGCATCATCTGGTCGAATACTTTTGTAGCGCACAGTGGGCATGTCTGCGGCCTTTTTTTTCGTGAAATACGATGGTGCGGGGTTGGCCGACAAAACCCAATTTACGCTCAATCTCCTCAATCGCCGCTTCAAAGACTACAACCGGGACATTTTCTGCCTTCGGTGGGCTGAGGCTCAATGAGTAAAGGAATTTTTGACAACGCGTCCCCCGGCTGATTCCAAAAGCTTCATGGTACGCTCCCTCCAGATCACCAGCGACAAAGCCGCGCACCTCATGAATGTGAACATGGTCATTTTCAACCATATTCATCAGATGCCGGGCAAGGTTCGCCGCGCCGCCGCGCCTGTTGCCAACCAGAATCAAGATTTATTCCGATCTCTCAGACCCAACGCTTCAATCAACTTCACCCGCATCCATGCAACATGGGCGCAGGCTTCATTAATCTCTTCTATCGTCGCCTCATCAATCGCAAGCGAACCGCAATTGGCGTGATAGGCAAGCTGGTTGAGATTATTGGCTATACGTGTTTCACCCAATTTGGCGAGAATTTGAGCCACCAAAAACCGATCAACTTCGGGAACAACACGCTTCGACGCATGGCGACCAAACACGCATTGCCGGATATAAGCGCTCAGGCTTGAACCACCTGCATCTTTTTCCAATTGTGTGCGTTCATCTTCCGTCAATCGCAAGGTGACAGGTGACGGATACTTCTTTCTTGGTTTTTTCTGTGGCCCACCAGCTTTTTCAAAGGATTGGCCAAATTTCGTGCTGATCGCCGATATGTCTACTTCCCTCATATCGACGGCCCCCGATATGAGGCACGCTTTTTAGCGGGGGATGGTTTTAGAAGGTCGATATTTTCTTTGTTGAGATATGTATTCCAGTCCTCTAATGTTTCGAATAAGGTGTTCGAGGTTGCTCCCTCGAGACGCACCAACACTTTGATTTTTCGCAGAAATCCTAATAGTCCTTATAGTATAGGCACTTAGTTAACCCAACTGTTACGTTTTAGTGTTACGTTTGGGGATGACTGAAATGACAAAACACCCACGGATTACGCGGCGCGGAAATGTCTATTATCATCGCGTAATGGTCCCAAAGGACCTTGTCGAAAAATACGGCAAACGCGAACTCACAAAATCTCTCCGCGCCAAAGAGTTGGCAGAAGCAAAACGCTTGGGTCGAATTCTGGATGTCGGGCTTGATGAAGAATTTGAAATACTCCGTACGTCAAGGCTTGGTGAACCTCCGACAATCGCGATAGCGACTCCTTCAATAAAACAAGCCTGCGGTGCAAGGTTCAAGGAAATCACGGAAACTGATTTCACCTACCGAGCAGAAATACATGTGAAAGCCGAAGCTGACCCTGAACGTTTTTACGCTGGTAAAATCCTGCCCTTGCCGAAAACTGATTACTTTTATCACCGCACACAGGAAAATCCACTTCTCGAAGATTTATTGGCTTATGTGTTCCAACACGATTTGCAGTCCCGGCTCGAAAAAGCAGAGCGCGCGTTGGCCTCAGGTAATTACAAACTCGATGGCGATCCACAACTGGTGCAAGGCCTCTTGCAAGCCGAAATCAAAGCTCTTGAGGCTCTCATTTCACGCAGCCCTCCCGAAATCGAACATGAGAGCAAAATAGAGACACCTGCAATCGTACATAACGGCCCCACATTCATGGAAGCAAAATTAACTTACATTGCTGAATTACGCCAACGGAAAGTTCCAGAGAAAACAGTCCTGGCACAAGAATCGGCTTTAAATACTTTCATGGACGTGGCAGGTGATAAAAACCTCCCAGCGTATCTGAGGAGCTGTCAACACCGGAGAAAAATGGAAAAAGCTCTACCATTTACGCTTCCCCAATTGATCAAATTATTCAATACACCAATCTACACTGGTTGCAAAAATGAGAAAAACTGGCGATCTCCAGGCAATCTCATTCTTCGAGATACATCCAAGTTCTGGGTTCCACTCGTTGGGCTATTTGCGGGAATGCGACTGGGTGAAATTATTCAATTATCTTCAAAACTCAGGATATTCTTCCGTGAAAAAATGACAGACTCTAATACCAAAGGATCTTTGGTATAATCCATGTACAATTTGAAAAACCCGGGTCAGCAATTTTTCGGGTTTGTTTCGGGTGAGAAAATGGTTGGGGCCTGAAACTACAATTTTATTTCAAGCATAAAACCATTGGAGTTTTTTCAGGCTGAACAAGCGATAGTGCCGCCATCCCCACACCTGACATGCCATCCATCAGTCCCGGGGATTGAATTTCATTGATGGTTCCACATCGAATACCTTTTTCTTGTATTCGTTCCAAAACCGTAGCCATAGACTGATTAACCTTTGCCACAAGAGCAGTCGAGCAAGTCGATTTAAGATAGTTGAGCGCTGCCACTGCCCCCATGGATCCATGGCACAGCGAATCGTCTGAATATTGCCCCTGCTCAAGGCGGTCATTCAATACTGAGAGCAGTCGTTTATCCGCTAATTGATTTGCAGACGCTTTACCTAAAATCAATCCAGTCAATCCGTTGCACCAGGCTACAGGCCGGGTGGATTCACTGACTGTATCGGTTTTGCTTTTCTCTGCTTCACTCCGCGATAAATGACCCAGCGCTTTGTCTGCCAGACCTGATATTTCGCCAACACCGAGGCGCTGTGTCCTTGCTAACGCATATTTCAGGCCGACTGTGCCATGCGCCATGCCTGTACGTGACAGTATGGGATCAGCATCAGGTGAAGTCACAGGAATTTCAAGTTTGCGGCCAGCAACTTTGCAACTGCGGCGTATCAAGTTGATGAAAAACCTGTTCTCTTTCTCCGAAATTGTACTATTCAAATCATTTTCACAGATGGCACAAAGACAGGAAATGAGGCCAGCTAGGCCATCAATCATTTCCAGTGAGGATATCTCAAGTGTTTTCATATCAATCGAATGGAATTGCTCAAGCGACGCCCGTGCTAGTTGCAGGTCCGGAAAGTGCCGCTGCAATTTGAACAAGGCATAGGCAAGTCCGCTAACACCGGAATAGCCTCCCACACCTTGTGGCGGTTTTTCTTTTTCATCCATCAAATGAAGCATCTCACGCACCGCTGCCCGAGCCAAATCTGTGTATTGATTATTTTCAAAAAGCAGTCCGGCATGGCTGAGAAACAGCGCGATGCCGGGCAAACCCGAATAGAGATCAAGCCCCGCAGGGCGGCACGAGAGCATTCCGGGCACAGATTCCTGGAGGGTAAGCCAATTTGCGTGTTCTGCGTTCGATACTGCCGTATCACATAAATACTGAGCTGCCGCATGGGCTATCTTTGGCGCGCACTCGCTAATAGCTGATATTGGCAACTTCGCGTTCCGGTGAACGTTCGGCATCGCCAATTCTTGTTCGCCAACAGGCTCCGCTCTTGCCAGAGCTACTTTGATCAACCAACATTGACGAGCCAGATCGTCTTCGCCCATTTCTTCAATCGTCTGCCTGGCGATGCTCAGCCCACTGTTTGACAGGAAATCCAGTTTAACTTTGCCATCACAGGATCGCACATTCGTGGAGCCGGGTGTTGTTTCAAAATACGGGACATCATTTTGCCAAAGTGCCACCTGTTCCGATCCGACCAGATCTCTTACCGGCGAGTTGCGGCTTTTATCATCCAGCGCCTTTTTCTGCCACTCAGCCTTGTGGTCCGGACTTTGCATTATTGTTGGATGAAAACCGTCAAATAATAGTGCTTCATAATAGAGCGTTGGCCGCAATACGATTCTGACAGCAGAGTCTGCGAAGGCCATCAGCGGTCCTTCTTTTGACAAAAGCCGGCTTCGCTCAGATTCTAAAAGGTTGTATGCTTTGCGATAGCCGGAAATAATCTGTGCAACAAACGGCTTTGGCAAAACGCGCTTGCCATCCAGGGTCGGGATATTCTGATTACCGTCCATGGTTTGGGGTTCATAACGCAGGCACATTTCGTCAGTGCCCGTATTTTGCCAACCTGGCATTCCAAATGGGGTCCGCTGACCGGCAATATCTGATGTCCCGGACATATCCAACCAATCCGCATTTGATTTTAAGTCATCTGGCGGCACAGGCAGCAGACCGGATGCAAATACCGAACGATCCAGAATATCGTGCAGTCGATCTGTTGCAGGGGATGTAGCTCCGCTTGAATCGTATGCAAGCCCAGACGGATGAAACAGCGTTTCAAGGTCAATAATGATCGGCCAGTTGCCTGCGGCTATTAAATTTTCGGAATGCAGATCAGACAGTCCAAGAGTGCGCGCGGTCGCCAGCAAAATGCCAAGGCGAAAATAATAGGCGTCAAGCTTGGATTTATCACCAACCGGCCGGTGTTCGATAAATTCACACCAACCGTGATCGCCGCAATCCAGGGTTGACACGGATGCGAGCAGTTGCTCGCCGGCAATCGTGTTGAACCAGTGAACAAAATTGGAAAAATTCAAATCGGTAGAAAGCGATCGCGGTTTGTAAACCAACCTGGTGCCATCATCAAAGGTGAAAACTGCAACCGAACGTCCACCTCGGTGTGTGTCGCCTTCAGAAGGACTGATTGCAACAATAGAGGTGGACGTTTGGTTGGGAAAAAAACGCCTGCGTATGGTCTTATGGTCGCGAAACAAATGCGTTAAAAGCTCAAGATTGGCGGATCTCCAATTCTTGCTGATGATCTCCAATTGGGCGGCAATAGTTGGTGAAGATTCAAGAAATGACTGCGTAAAATCGGGGTCGGCAAGGAATTCAACGAAAAATTGATAACGTTCAACTTCATTGTCGCCTTGCAGCAGACCGGTTGATTTGGCAGCGGCAAGTTCCACCACCACGCTATAAGAAACCACTCCAAAGACAATCTGCCAGAGCGAAGATACCAGGCCGCTGAATATCTTGTTCATGGCGCCTTCGCCGATGATATTGGATTTAACAAGTGCAGTGAGCTTCTTGTGAACCGGTTTTACAGCGCGCACTACGTAGCTACGACCAACAATGGCCAACTCATATCCCTGAGGTGGCAATAAATCAGTGTCCATTGGCCAATCGGTTACATGCTCTGCCAGCCAATTGCCTGCATATGGATCAGTGGTCGTGGCGTTTTTATGTCGATTAACATCGGCTGAGTACGACGCATCTGCCCGGCCATTTATGCTGGATGACGTTGGCTTCATCGTGTTCATGACTGGTTTACCGGCTGCGCAAAACGGCGTGCACCACCACAGGTGCGGCACACGCCAATCGGGTTAGATTCCCGCTCTAATAATTGCGCAGCAGATAACGCCGTTTGAAAATGCCGGTATTCCGGCACATCCAACGCCGTTGGTAAAACACCCCCTCGCGACGACTACATTGCCAGACAGGCTGTTGAGCTTGCCGATTCGGGCTTCACCAATTTCGCTTCTTTGGGCTGGTGTGAGGCGCTTTAGTTCAGCCCTCAGCTGTTTTTTTGCATTGGTCGGTGTAGTTTTCCTGATTTTTCCAACCTTCTTCCGCACCTTGGCTTTCTTCTCCACCTTGGCTTGCGCGATGACTATCTCATTTGATTTGGCTTTATTCGTCCCATCGGTTGCAAGTGCAACAGTTGGGATGACCAAACTGGGAATCGCAACCGCAAGGGCTATCACCGGGTTTACATAATTTTTTTGATACATTATTTTCTCCATCTCAGTTTCATCTTGATTTGGCCCCCGTACCATTTCTTTCTTCGATACAGCGATAATAGTTGAGGACATAACGCCCCGCATCGGTACGCATACCTATTTTTCAATTTGCCATACCTATTTTTCAAAAAAAGCCATTGGCCTCATCGTTGTCGGGGCAAATTTGCCTTGTGCGGAATTCAGGCAATCCGGGAGGTGAGGTTTCGGACCGTGCAAACCAGGCCTGCTATTCGCAGACTCTGGCCTGTGCGGCACAGCTCCACCGTTTGCCTGAGGAGCCGTTGTTGGAAGTGCATTATTTATCATTTTGGTTAGTTGCTTCTGATGGGCCACAGGCTGAAATTAACCGGTATCGAGGCATCCGGCACAGAAAGTGCAACCTTGTTTGCGAGTGTTTCCATCTTACCGGTGATGCCGTTAAAACGGTCTAATCCTCCACGGTAAGTTGTATTTATGGCAATGGCGACATGAACGCCACTGAGGTCTTTCCCGCTGGTTGACTCGTATGGTTCCTGGAACATGGCCACGTAGGCCGCTCCTCCTCCTGTAAGTCCGCTATGTTCCAGCTTACCAGTCGATCCAGGTGCCCATCCGAAAGAACCAATCTCTTCGAAGGAATATTGTTCGTTTAACTTTTTGGTAATGGCGAGCAGTCCTTCCGCCGAAGCCGTCCAACCGCCAGCGGCAAGACCCGTTGTTGAGTTTTTAAACGGTAGAACCTCGTGAATTGGGCTTTGTCTGTTTTCATCCCATGTATATTCATATGAGTAAGAATCTGAGAGATCCGGAGACCCCTGCTGCGGTCTAACGGTGCCTTTCAAGCCCATCGGCTTAAGATAATTGTTAACCGCATAATTGCGATAACTCTTGCCGGTGAGCTTCTTCACAATCAATGTAAACAACCCAAAACCGTGGTTGGAATAAGAACGGCGGGTTCCCGCCGCCCACTTCAGCGGGCGCGTGCGCAGGAAATGTTTGTGAATCTGGTCATACGAAGGTTCAGCACCATTGAGTATCGGCGCAAACATGGTTGACGTGCCATTGACATCTCCGCTGCGTTGAAAACCGCTTCGATGATCAAACAGGTGCTGAATCGTTATGCGGCTGTAACGATTTCTAAGCGGTGCTGAGGCCGCCTGGTAATCGTAGACCGGCCAGGAAGCATCCAGGTCAACACTGTTTCCTATCGAAGCCTTGCCGTCACTATACCAGGTATAGACGCGATCGTCGGATGCTATCGCCATCGCGCGCGTTCTGTAGCGCCAGTTCCAGCTTCGTGCAGGCCGGTAGCTCCGATCGGTGAAATACCTTGTGAAATTACGAGATGTACCCGAGCTGACTGTCCCATCATCATACCAGATATAGACATTGTCATTCGATTTGGCGATGCCGATCCCGATGACATTCAACATAGACTTACCCCGGGGCATTCGTACCTTAACTAATTTGCCGTCAGCATCGCGCTCAAAACCGCGATACGCATCGAGATCCCGGGAATTACCGATAGTGACTCCACCGTTATTGTACCAGGTGTATACTTTCCCGGAATCCTCTGCGATCGCCATCGCGCGAATATCCTCAACCCGCGTTCCCTCAGCCAGGGAAAAATTTCGCGGATTTTGATGCCGAACCAAATTGTCGGTTGAGCCTATGCTGACCTTTTTATTCGAATACCAAGTATATACTTTGTCGTCTGGCGCAATCGCTATTGCGATGATCGGATTGTACCGTATGTTTCCGATTCTGATATCCGAGCTGTACTCGCTTCCAAAAACACTGTTCGTGCCGTAAAGCGTTTTAGCTTTTGGATCAATTCCCTTGTTTTTCAATATTTTATATGCTGATGGGCCAGTGACAACGGCTTTGCTAACCGAACCAATACGACTGCGAAAATTTCGCTTCATATGTACGGTGTACTGTGGAGAACTACTCTTGAACCCATATCCATATCCTTTTGAATGGATCAATCGCCCATTTTTAGTAACGGCGACAGTCATGCCTATGATGTTGTTGACCTGCCTGAATGCTTCAATCTCCGCATCGATCCGTTGCTCCAGTCCGGGATGGGATA
>CAZVAZ010000103.1:0-7788 GCA_964625235.1 uncultured Hyphomicrobiales bacterium | reverse complement strand
AAAAACCCGCACCCACATTCGAAGACATTCGCGATTCCATGCGTCTGGCCCTGCTGCGCAATCAGGCTATCGAGACAGTGACGAAATTGCGGAAAGCAGCAAAAATTGAAATCATCAAAAAGTAGCAGCGTTTCACCACTTGCACCTGAAATCCTCACCGAATTGCCGGCGATTGCCGGCATTCGGTTGGGCGTTGGGCGCAGCGGCACCAAATACAAAGGCCGCAATGACGTAATGATTGCCGTGTGCGATGCCGGTACTGCGGTTGGTGGTGTTTTTACCACCTCTAAAACAGCTTCCGCCTCAATCGACTGGTGCCGCACGCAAGTATCCAGCGGGCGCGGGCGCGCTGTTATTGTCAATGCCGGCAATGCCAACGCCTTTACCGGCCAGCAGGGAATAACGGGGGTTCAAACCCTCGTTGGCGAAGTTGCCAATGTGCTTGGGTGTCCCAGGGCGGAGGTTTTTGCCAGTTCTACCGGTGTCATCGGCGAACCGCTCGATGCCGATGCCATCGCCAAAGTGATCAAAGACACGATTGCCAACGCTCACCCTGATAGCTGGCTGGAAGCCGCCCGGGCGATTATGACCACCGACACATTTCCCAAGCTCGCCACAGCCACAGCGTTGATTGGTGATTTACCGGTGTTGATCAACGGTTTTGCCAAAGGCTCCGGCATGATCGCCCCTGATATGGCAACGATGCTGGGCTATATCTTTACCGATGCACCAATTCCCGCTGAAGTTTTGCAGAAACTCTTGCGCCAAAGCGTCGAGCACAGCTTTAACTCAATCTCGGTCGATAGTGACACGTCCACAAGCGATACTGTATTGATGTTTGCAACCGGACAGGCGCATGGAGCTGAGTTAAGTGCTATCGTTTCTGCTGAAGATCCAAGGCTCGATCAGTTCAGGCAAAAGCTGAACGAACTGACGCTCAACCTCGCTCATCAGATTGTCCGCGATGGCGAAGGGGCAACAAAATTCATCACCATCAGCGTAGCCGGAGCTGAAACCGATGGGGCAGCTAAGATCATTGCCAGATCCATAGCTGATTCCCCGCTGGTAAAAACAGCCATAGCCGGGGAAGATCCAAATTGGGGCAGGATTGTCATGGCCGTTGGTAAATCAGGCGAAGCTGCCGACCGCGATAGTCTGATAATCTGGATTGGCGGTAATCAGATTACGGACAAAGGCTATGTCCACCGCGACTATGATGAACAGATGACGCAAGAGCATATGAAGGGCGATGAAATCATGATTAAGGTGGATGTGGGTATTGCCAAAGGCTCCGCCACGGTTTGGACCTGCGATCTTACCCACGCCTATATTGATATTAACGCCGATTATCGTAGTTGAATTGCGCTGGTCTGGAATTTTGCTTTTGTTAACTCAAACGACTAGGCAAAGCTTAATAAAATTACTCTAGGGTGAAAGTTGAATTTGAACGTATGACGCTTCTTCTGGTAGTTGCCTGCGCCTTGGTTGATGTTGATGGCCGGGTATTGCTGGCCCAGCGCCCGCCTGACAGACCCATGGGTGGCTTGTGGGAATTTCCCGGTGGAAAACTGGAGCCGGGAGAGCGGCCTGAAGAAACTTTAATCAGGGAGTTGCGCGAGGAATTGGGGATTGATGTGACGGAGGCGTGTCTCGCACCTCTGACTTTCTCCAGCCATTGTTACGATGAGTTTAACATTTTGATGCCATTGTATATATGTCGAAAATGGGAGGGACAGGTAAGAGGCTGCGAAGGCCAGGAGTTAGTCTGGGTGAGGCCGGTCAGATTGAGGGATTACCCCATGCCGGCGGCAGATATACCGCTAATCGCCCCTTTGATAGACCTGTTGTAGATGGAACGTGTTTGGGATAACGGATCGTGTTGATGATCAAAAATAGAAACATGAAAAGCATTGAATTAGCTGGAGAAAAAAGAATGCGAAATGGTTCTTTGTTGCGTGGTTTTGTCGCGTGTGAGCGCGGAGCAACGGCTATTGAATACGCCCTCATAGCGGGTGGAATCAGCGTTGTTATAGTTGGAGCTGTGACAGCTATCGGTGTCGATGTCAGGGGATTGTTCACCTCTGTACAGGCCGCTTTTAACTGATCTCTTTAGGGGTCCGGTTCGTTTGAAAGCGAAATTTCCTGAGTTTTAAAAACATCAGCCAGACGTGTTTTAGCTGAACCCGGCTTGAGTGGCTTTTGCTGGCTTTCGTGTGGTGCCCATCCGGTCAGGTAAATAATCTCGAAGGTTGCGCGTATCCGGTTGTCG
This sequence comes from uncultured Hyphomicrobiales bacterium, assembly GCA_964625235.1. Taxonomy (GTDB): domain Bacteria; phylum Pseudomonadota; class Alphaproteobacteria; order Rhizobiales; family JAJFHR01; genus JAJFHR01. The sequence goes on along the minus strand of CAZVAZ010000103.1, from coordinate 5,519 downwards.
GCAGCGGGATAACGGTCCCGATAAATTTCTTCCAGCCTTTTAAGAATGCACCGGTTGAGACCGACGCCCGCCCCGTGGACAAGAATGCTGGTGAGGCCCAGCGCCCTTAAATCATGCATGAGATGCAAGCTCGAGCGATAGGTCACCGTGACCCTGTCACTGTCAACCACAGGAAGGGCATAACCGGCCCGCTGCAGCAAGGTGCCAAGATCGCGAATATCAACGCGGGCATGAACACGCGGTGCCGCCCCGCCGCGGATGTCAATTTCAGCACTCAGCAACGCATCTCGCAATTCAACCAGACTATCCCCGCCGAGAAAAGCACCAATAAACAGACCATCGGGTTTGAGGCTGCGTTTGAGTTGAATGAGGGCACCGGGCAAATCATTGGCAAATTGAAGCGTCAAGGGCGAAATTGCCAGATTAATACTTTCGTTCGCCAAAGGCAGGTGTTCTTCGGTGCCGATAATAAGTCGTTCAGGCGCTGATGGCCCTGCCGGCTCGATAGTGCTGACAGATATCAGCTTATGGAGATTGGGCAGGTTCTCCAGAGTAGACACCATACAATCAGATTCAGGTCCAAACAGGGCGCATAATTTAAACTCGCGCTTTATCAGACTCAATCGCGAAGCGATATCTTCGGCGACACGCTGGCGCAAAAAATCTTGCGAAATGTCCCCGATTGCCGCCCGCCTGAGACGGTGGCGCAAACGCTGCTGGTTAAAAATTATGGGAACATGTCCGGGTGACATTATCGGATACCTGTTTAAAAAATCTCAGTCATTCTTATGGCGCGAATGTACACACAGGTCAAAACACCATGGGATTTTCCAATTAAATGATTGATCTCGGGCACAATTGCGGTAGCCTTCACCCCATGTACTCCAATCCACCCGCATTTGACAATCTGCAACGCTTTTTAGCGCAAGTCTGGCAAAAATCGGTCAATCTGGTGCTGCCGCCACAATGTATAAGCTGTCGCACCCGCCTGGCTGATCTGGGGTTGTGTGCTGCGTGCTGGTGCGAATTGGGATTTATTGAAGCCCCATTGTGCGACCGGTTGGGGCTGCCGTTTGATTATGATCCCGGCGACGGCATTATCAGTGCTGCAGCTCTGGCTTATCCGCCAAGTTATACCCGCGCGCGCGCTGTTGTGCGCTATGATGATGTGGCGCGTAAGCTGGTGCACAGGTTCAAATATAAAGACGGACTGGATGCAGCACCCTTGTTCGCAGCCTTGATGAAACGTTCAGGGCGTGATTTGTTTGAGGGCTGCGATATCATTGTGCCGGTGCCGCTTTATCGCTCACGATTGTGGTTGCGGCGCTATAATCAGGCAGCTGTTCTGGCAATTGAAATTGCCCGCACCACCGGGTTGGGGTATGAGCCACAGCTACTTGACAGAGTGCGTAAAACCAGATCTCAGGTTGGTCTCAATGCCAGCCAGAGACGGCGCAATGTTTCCGGTGCTTTTGCCATAAATGAAAGTGCCTTTGAACGCGTTAGCGGCAAGCGCGTCCTGCTCATTGATGATGTCATCACCACTGGAGCAACCATCGAAGCCTGTAGCAAGGCATTGTTGCGCGGCGGTGCCGAGGTCGTGAATGTTCTGGCTTTTGCCCGGGTTGTTGATCCCCTCAAACTGCCTATATAATTCATTAGATGTAACTGTAGGATTATAAAGAATGGCGTCTGTCACCCTGTACTCAACAATGATGTGCCCGTATTGTTTTGCTGCTAAAAACCTTCTAAAGGATAAGGGTGTGTCGTTTGAAGTGATTGATGTGACCATGAACCCGACTAAGCGGGCGGCCATGGTTAAAAAATCCGGCGGTAAAACGTCCGTACCGCAGATTTTCATTGATGATCTGCATGTCGGTGGATTTGACGAACTTGCCGCTCTCGACAGACAGGGAAAACTGGACGTTCTGCTTGGACTTTGAAGGCAGAAAGTGTGAGGAATAAAATGAACCAATTTGACGTAGCCTGCATACAATTGCGCACTGGCAATGATGTGGCGGACAATATCAAAACCGTGACCGGTTTTATCCGTGAGGCAGCAGCCAGGGGCGCTGATTATATTATTACGCCTGAAACCTCGCATCTGATGGAGATGAATTCCAAACGCCTGTTTGCCAGCACCGCTTTTGAGAACGAAGAAACAGCCATACAATTATTTGCTGATCTGGCAGCGGAACTTAAAGTCTGGCTGCACATCGGCTCGCTTGCGATCAAATTGTCTGACACCAAGGTTGCCAACCGCGCCTATGTTTTTAACCCTGAGGGCAGGATTGCGGCAACCTACGACAAGCTGCATATGTTTGATGTTGATCTGTCCGGGGGTGAAAGTTATCGCGAATCAAAGAATTATCAGCCCGGCGATCATGCCGTAACCGTTGATATGCCATGGGGTCGGGTCGGCCTGACCATCTGTTATGATCTGCGCTTTCCCCAACTCTACCGCACCATGGCCCAGAACGGTGCGGGATACCTGACGGTTCCCGCAGCCTTCACCAAAAACACCGGCAAGGATCACTGGCATATACTGCTTCAGGCCCGCGCCATCGAAAACGGTTGTTTTGTGTTTGCGCCCTCACAAGGCGGCACCCACGAAAATGGTCGTAAAACCTATGGCCACAGCCTGATTATTTCTCCATGGGGTGATATTCTGGCCGAGGCAGATGAAGACCCTGGTATTATCATGGCAAAAATTGACCCTGCACTGATCGTTGAAGCCCGCACCCGCATTGCCGCGCTTAATCACGACCGCCAGTTCGACCTTGTGCACAAACAAGAAGCGTTAGAGGCGAAAGCTTCATGATCCGCTATGATCTGAATTGTGAAAGCGATCATCAATTCGACGGCTGGTTTCGCAACAGCGAGGCATTTGATGCCCAGTTGAAAGCATCCTTGATTGAATGCCCCGCCTGCGGCACAACGAATGTGCGCAAGGCGTTGATGACACCGTCGCTGGGCAAAAAGCAAAACCAGAAAGTCGACCAGACAAAACCGGAAACACAAAAAGAACTGGTCAGCGCCTTGCGCGAAATCAGACGCAAGGTTGAAGAAAACGCTGATTATGTCGGCGACAAGTTCGCCGAAGAAGCCCGCAAAATTCACTACAAGGAAGCCGAAGGTCGCGGTATTTATGGTGAAACCACAATCGAAGATGCCAAATCACTGAGCGAAGAAGGCATAGAAATCCACCCCCTGCCGATATTGCCGGAAGACCAGAACTGATTGGCGTTGCAGCGATGAGTTACAAAGCCATCCTTCTCCGTCATCCTCGGGTCAAGCCCGGGGATGACGGAGAATGTGGGTTCGAATGAATGCGTTACGTGTTAAAGCGTACTTACCCGGCTGCCATTTTTGCCAGCATCATGTAGTTGACGTCGGTATCAGTTGAGGTATGCCACTGATCGCTTAGAGGGTTGAAGGTAACTCCTTGCGTGCCACACACCTTGAGACCGCCATCAGTGATCGCCTTGCTCAATTCGCCCGGGGTAACGAACTTCTCCCATTGGTGCGTGCCACGCGGCAGCCACCTGAGAACATATTCCGCCCCCACAATGGCCAAAGCGAAAGATTTCATCGTGCGGTTCAACGTGGCTGAAAACAACAATCCGCCCGGACTGACAAGTCTGGCGCAGCTGTTCATAAACAACGGCACATCGCTCACATGTTCCACAACTTCCATATTCAAAACGATGTCGAAGGTCTTGCCGGTTTCCAGCAATTCTTCCGCACTTATGGCCTGATAGTTGATGTCGAGGCCTTGCGCGGCACAGTGGTTTTTCGCAATGGCAATGTTTTCATGGCCGGGATCAATGCCGGTAACACTTGCCCCCAGCCGTGTCATCGGCTCACATAGCAAACCGCCGCCGCAACCGATATCCACCAGGCTCAAGCCGGTCAAAGGCTGGCGCATTTCTGTGTCCAGGTTAAAATGATTGCAGGATTTTTCCCGGATATACCGCAGCCTGACAGGATTTAACTTGTGCAGCGGCTTGAACTTGCCGGCGGGATCCCACCATTCGGCTGCCATTGCCGAAAATTTATCAAGTTCTGTCTGGTCGACAGTGGATTGCCGGGGGGTGCTGGCGGCTGTCATTGGAGCGTTTTACCTTTGCCATAAATGCGATCCCTTACAGATGGCCCAGGAAATATTTACTGTCAATCCATCAAGTATATTGTCAGGCGCTATCGAGAGCGTTATGTATACGCCGCATTCGTGCCCGTACAGCGGGACAGAATTGATTAGAAGTAGCGTTTATTGCGCCTTTGCCCTGGATTTAAATTTATGGCTTTGCTGGTTTTGAAATTTGGCGGCACATCTGTCGCCGACATCGACAGAATTCGACATGCAGCGCGCCATGTCAAACGCGAAGTCGATGCCGGCCATAAGGTAGCTGTTGTGGTATCGGCCATGGCGGGAACAACCGACCAGCTGGTAAACTGGACCAAAGAGGTATCCACGACACCAGACAGAACCGAATATGATGCCATCGTCAGCACCGGCGAGCAGATAACAGCCGGGCTTTTGGCGATGATATTGCAGGCTTCAGGCGTTGCCGCGCGTTCCTGGCTCGGCTGGCAAATCCCCATTACCACAAATTGCGCCCATGGTTCGGCCCGCATTACCAGCGTTGATACAATGGCGCTGAACGATTTTTTCAAAACCGGCTCAGCCGCCATTGTTGCGGGATTTCAGGGTGTTTCTGATAATGACCGGGTGACAACCCTTGGCCGTGGCGGTTCTGACACCAGTGCGGTTGCCATTGCTGCCGCATTAAAAGCGCGCCGCTGTGATATCTATACAGATGTGGACGGGGTCTATACAACCGATCCCAGAATAGTGTCAAAAGCCCAAAAATTGACACGAATCTCCTATGAAGAGATGCTTGAGATGGCATCTCTTGGCGCTAAAGTGTTGCAGACCCGTTCGGTTGAACTTGCCATGGTACATGGCGTGCGGCTTCAGGTGAGATCAAGTTTTGATGATCCTGAGGCGGACCAGGGTGATGGCAATACCCAGCGCCCGGGTACTCTGGTGTGTGATGAGGAGGAAATTGTGGAACAGCAAGTTGTCAGTGGCATCGCGTATTCGAAAGATGAAGCAAAAGTAACGCTCACCCGCGTTTCCGATAAGCCGGGAATTGCTGCTGCTATTTTCGGCCCCCTGGCGCAATCAGATATCAATGTGGATATGATTGTACAGAATGTCTCAGACGATGGCCGCTATACTGACGTCACCTTCACCGTGCCGATGAGTGATCTCGAACGCGCCCTTGGTGTACTGGAATCATGTAAAACCGAAATAACGTATGAAAAACTTTCCGGCACCAGTGATGTGGTAAAAATTTCTGTCATCGGCATTGGTATGCGCAGCCACGCCGGAGTTGCCGCCAAAATGTTTCAGGTGCTGGCCGACAAAGGCATCAACATACTGGCGATCACAACGTCTGAAATCAAGGTAAGCATCCTGATTGATGCAGCTTACGCCGAACTGGCCATTCGCA
>CAZVAZ010000102.1:0-7831 GCA_964625235.1 uncultured Hyphomicrobiales bacterium | reverse complement strand
TGACCACCGGGGCTGGAAATGCCGCCGACTGGCCCAACATACATTATGATTACCGCCGCTTCCTTGGTGCCCTTGCCCCCATTTGCGGTGCCATGGGCATGGGTGTGCCGGCAGCAGTGGCAGCAAAAATTGCCCATCCCCAATCGCCAAGCGTCTACATCGGCGGTGACGGTGATTTTCTGATGAACGGACAGGAAGTGGCAACTGCCGTCATGTACAATCTCGATCCGGTTTTCATCATCATCGACAATGGCATGTACGGCACAATCCGGGGCAATCAGGAAGTAAAATACCCCGGGCGCGTTTCAGGCACTACCTTGAGTGAGGTCGATTTTGCCACTGTGGCAAAGGGATATGGTGCCCATGGTGAACGCGTTGAGAATACGCGGGAATTTGCTCCGGCACTGGAACGGGCCCTAGCCTGCGGCCGCGCTGCCGTCATTCACGTTGTTGTCGGCCCCGAACATCTGGGCCCCAACCTTACCGTTTCGAAGTTGGGCCAATAAAATGCTCTCAAACCTGACCGCCTCACTGCCGCCCTCTGCCATTGTTACGGTTTTTAACCGGGCAATTGAGTTGCGCGCTCAAGGCCACGACCTGATTGACTTTTCTATCGGTGAGCCTGATTTCGATACGCCCGAACACATTTGCGAGGCGGGAAGGCGCGCAATCTCCGATGGTGCCACCCGCTACACCGCCATCGATGGCACAGCTGCTCTTAAAGACGCTGTGCAGCGCAAATTTATCCGCGATAACGCTCTTGAATTCAGCCATGACGAAATCATCATCTGTTCCGGTGCCAAGCCTCTGCTGGCCATAGCGGTTCAGGCCATACTCAATCCCGGCGATGAAGTGGTGGTCCCGACCCCGGCCTGGACCTCCCATCTGGGCATGGTTGCCGTAGCGGGAGGTCAGCTTAAACTCGTTGAAACCGGCATGACCACCGGCTTCAAAATGTCAGCACAACAACTGCAAGCCGTTATCACGCCAGATACCCGTCTTTTGCTGCTGTGTTCACCATCCAACCCTACCGGTGCGGTCTACTCCCGGCAGGAACTCACCGAGCTTGCCGACATCCTGCGTCAGCACCCCAGGATTCTGGTGATTTCTGACGATCTTTATGAACACATCGTCTTTGAGGACACATCGTTTGCGACACTTGCCAGCGTTGCACCGGATCTGGCGACAAGAATTCTGACCGTAAACGGTGTTTCAAAAGCCTACGCCATGACCGGCTGGCGCATCGGCTATGCTGGCGGACCGAAATGGTGGGCAGACGGCATACGGGCGATTTTCTCCCAGACCAATGGCGGCCCCAGCTCCATCAGCCAGATAGCCGCCACAGCTGCCCTTGACGGGCCCCAGGAGCTTCTGGCCCAGCGCTGCGAAATCTACCGGCAACGTCGCAATCTCGCCCTCGACGGTTTGGCGAAAATCTCAGGCCTCAAGGTAGCCAAACCTGAAGGTGCATTTTATCTGATGCCGGAATGCAGCGGCTTGATCGGGCGGCAACGCCCATCAAAAGGCGGTATAGTTGAAACTTCAACCGATCTTGCTGATTATTTTCTCGACTGCGGTATCGTGGTTGTCCCCGGCGCAGGGTTTTCATGCGACCCCTATTTTCGCCTGTCTATTGCAACGTCGGAAAACCACATTGAGGAAGGTATAAGCAGAATTGCAAAAGCCTGCGAAGCTTTGCAGTAAATCGAGCCTGCCCTCTCATCCGACATCTTAATGTTGCAAAATCTGACTGAGGAATTTTTGAGTACGGCTGTGTTTGGGATTTTCAAAAAACTCTTCGGGAACCGCCTCTTCAACAATCTCACCCAGATCCATGAAAATCACCCGATCGGCAACCGCGCGGGCAAACCCCATCTCATGGGTGACACACACCATAGTCATGCCTTCTTTGGCCAGACTTGTCATGGTCTCCAGAACTTCGGACACCATCTCAGGGTCAAGGGCAGATGTCGGCTCGTCGAACAACATCACTTCAGGTTCCATGCATAACGAGCGCGCAATGGCCACGCGCTGTTGCTGGCCACCGGAAAGCTCGCCGGGAAACTTGTCGGCCTGCTCGGGAATTTTTACGCGCTCGAGAATTCTCATCGCCGTTTCACGTGCCTGCTTCTCAGGAATATTTCTCACCCACATGGGCCCCGCCATGCAATTCATCGCCACCGTCATGTGCGGGAACAGATTAAAATGCTGGAACACCATGCCGACATTGGCACGCACCTGTGACACATCTTTCATGCGATTGTGCAGCCGCACACCACGAACGGTGATTTCACCTTGCTGATGGGCCTCCAGCCGATTAAAACATCTGATCATGGTGGATTTACCGGAACCAGAAGGCCCGCAAACAACAATGCGCTCGCCCTTATGCACGGTGAGGTTAATGTCTTTAAGCGCCTGGAAATTTCCATACCATTTGTTGACACCTTGAGCATCGATGATGATTTCACTCATCTGCTGGTCCTCGTGCCATAATGCTTTTCAATGCGTGACTGGATCAACTCGAGACAAATCGACAACATCCAGTAAATCATGGCAGCTGAAATCAGCATTTCCATGTGCTGGAAAGTTTTTTGCCCCAGCGTGCGCGCGAGGAACATCAACTCCCACACGCCAATGACCGAAACAAGCGATGAATCTTTCAACATGGCAATGAATTGATTACCGGTTGGCGGGATAATCACCGGCAGCGCCTGGGGCAGGATAACTTTGCGCATGGTCAGTGAAAAGCCAAAACCGATGGAGCGTGACGCCTCCCACTGGCCACGGTCTATGGACTGGATACCGGCGCGGAAAATCTCTGTCATATAGGCGCCATAACACAGCGAAAGCGCCATGACACCCGCAGGCACCGCACCGACGACAAAGCCCAACTGCGGCAAGCCTAAGTAAATCAGATAGACCTGCATCAACAACGGCAGGCCGCGAAAAAACGAGGTGTAAAAACTGGCGATTGCGTATGCAAACCCGTTGGTCGACAGCTTGGCCACCGCACCGATTATGGCGATGATGGAAGCGATAAAAATCGAAATTGCCGACACATAAAGCGTTGTAAACACGCCTTGTGTCACCATAAAGGGTACTTTTTGGGCAATGAATGAAAAGCTGAGATCAAAGGTGTAAAAGAAGCTGAGAAACAGGACCAGCAATTGCAGCCACACCACCGCTATCTGGTAGCCAAGTGGCAAAAACCCGATTAGCACGATGTTGATTACAAACAGAATTGTCACAACCAGGGTCACGGCAAAGCGACCATAAAACCCGCTTTGCGACGGTTCACCAATTGCCGGTCGCATCAGTTCGCCAAAAACAGTACCGGTGAGATCAAGTGCGAAGAAAAGCACAAAAGCCACGGCAAAAAGGCCGCCAACAAACAAAGGCTTGTGGACCCGCTTTTCACCTTCAACCGTATCAGGATAAAGCACTGGCTGGCCTTTGGGGGGGAATGGGTTCCATATAAACTATCAGATCCCTGCCCCGGCGACCGTTTTGACCGCCGGGACAGATGAGGTTATTTGCTCTTTGAATAATCGACGCCATACCATTTAACAGAAAGCTTGGCCAGCGTACCATCTGCTTTCATGGATTCTACCGCTGCGGAAATTTTTGCAGCGAGTTCAGCATCGCCATTTTCAATAGCCACCGAAAGCGGCTCGTAGAAAACCGGCTCACCCAGAATTTTAATCGGATAGCCGTTTTTCTTGGCTTCCATAAAACTTGGCAATGATCCAACCACAGCACTCAGGCGCACGCCATCACCCAGTCTCAGGTCATCAAGCGCGGTGTTGACATTGTCTAACGAGCGAATTGTACCGGGATTAATCTGGTATTCAAACGCAGGTACACCTTCGGCATCAATGGTCAGGTCTTTTTTGAGATAAAGCTCATATGTCGATGTTGTTGTGGCTGCCACAACCTTGCCATCAAGGTCTTTGAATGATTTGGCCTTGCTGTCATTATGAACGGCAACGGATGCAGGCGTATAATAATAAACGCCGGGGAATGTAAACTTTTCACCACGCTTTTTGGTGGGTGTCATTGAGCCCACATGCATGTCCCAGCGTCCCGACCAGTTGCCGGCGGTAATGATGTCCCAGGCTGGTGTTACAAATTTAATCTTCAGTCCCATGAATTTAGCGATATTTTTGGCTACATCCACGTCAAAGCCGTCCAGTTCATTCTTGTCGTTAATGAAGGACTGCGGTGCCCAGTTGGCATCGGTGGCAACGGTTATCGTTCCGCTTTTCATCACCTTGTCCAGCACAGCACCGGCCTGAGCCGATACAACCGCCAGACTAAGTGCCAAGCCGGCGACAAGGCCTGTCAGTAATTTTTTATGAGTCATAACTATGATTTCTCCCGTTTACCAATTAATCGTATCAATCCATTGTTCGATCGACCATATTTATAATACAACCGCAAACGTGGCATACAACCAAATGGTATTCAAGGGTATCAAGCCTGATATGATCACGGTGATAATTTAGGTGCATTCGCGATCAGGATCGTTTAGAGCACTTCTGGAAAAACGTGATTGGCATATCTTCTGAAAGGTTTTTATAGGTGCGTAAAATTCCCCCCTTTGCCGCATTGCGCGCCTTTGAAGCAACAGCACGCCTCGAAAAACAAAGTCAGGCGGCAGAAGAGTTGCGGATTTCCACCTCCGCCATCAGCCATCAGATCCGCTCACTTGAGGCCTATCTTGGTGTGCCGCTGTTTGAACGCACCACCTCCGGCTTAATTCCAACACCCGAAGGAAGTGCTTATTACGAGCATATCTGTGGTGCCCTAGACACAATTTCCACGGCAACAGTTAAGCAGATGGGTGCGGTCGATGACACCCCACTGAAACTTCATATGTATCAGTCTTTGGTCAATCTGTGGTTGATACCCAACCTGCGAAACCTCACTGAAGGCCTGCCTGATTTGCGTGTTTCAATCGTCACCCAGCCCGAAACCATCAACCTGTCGGGCAGTGATATTGATGCAGCCATCGTCTATGCCCGCGAGAAGCCTTCATCCAGCTTCGCCGAAAAGCTGTTTGACGAAATTATCGTTCCCGTCTGTTCGCCCGAATACCTCAACCGCAATGGCCCGATTGACAACGTCGAGGACCTGATCAAGCATCCGCTCATCGGCTCCGAAAAATACAGCAACGAGTGGCAGGAATGGGCATCTGACTGTGGTGTCACCTTTGAGCCCGGACCAAGTATCCTCACTGTTGACAACCGCTCCAACGCCCTGCAGGCAGCGCGCGAAGGGTTGGGATTGGCCATGGACCGGCGACCGTTCGGCGACTGGCAAAAATCCCGTGGTATTCTGATAGAACCATCGCCGCGGCATGTGGCCACTGGCGGTGCCTATTATCTGGTCACAACAGAGCGCACCCATGCCCTCCAGCGCGTACGCAAATTCCGCAGCTGGCTCATCGCGCTATGTGCAAAGTTTAACAGTACGCACGAATAATCAGGCTTGCGCTCTAAGGGTGCGCAACCGGCTCTCATAATCGGCGTGATTGTGATAACAGCCATAGAAGTAGCGTTTTCCCACATAGCCCATACGGCCGTGCAGACAGCGCCAGTTGTTGAAAATCAGCGCCATGCCCGGGCGCAGCGGTATCTTGCACCAGTTGTCCTGATCCATGGCCAGGCGGTTGAATTCGCCATAGGCCTGATAAAACGCCTTCATTTCTTCAGGCTCCAGCAGGAAGGGTGCACGGTCATAATTGTTAAACGAAACCTGGTTAAGGTCTCCTTTGCTGTTGTGCCGGAACATCGGGCGCTCAGCGGCGAGATGCACACCGGGTTCAATATACTGTGCCGGAACCATGACCTTTGTCAGTATCTGGTATAATTCCGGGTGCTCGCGTTGCATTTTTCGCGCCAGCGCAAATCCGTCAACCACCACGCTTTCCCCACCCTTGCCGTCAAACTCAATACAGTTGAACATCTGCAGACCGGCTGCATTGTGATAATAGGTACTGTCGGTGTGAGGTGACAAAAACTGTGTTGTATAGGCAGAATCCTTATGATCCTTGATCTCAGCTGACAATGGCCAGTAGGTACCAAAAATAGTCCGCTGGGCCGGGGCAATTCTGGTGGCAAGTTCTACCGTTGCATCTTCCGTTGCCACGGTACCGCTGACAACGGCAAACCCGTAATTTTCAATCAACTCAAGCCACGCCAGTGTACCGGCTTCTGAATCCATGATTTCTTCATAAGAAATGACAGGAACAGGCTCAGGCATACTCCCCACCATCCAGTAAGTCTTGTCGTTCGGGTTTGAAAGCGAAGCAGCATCGAGTTCAAGTGCTGCTGCCTGTGCCAAACGCCGGGTGGTAATTTCAGTGGTATGATGGCCAGGCCAGTCAATGCGGATACGACCATTGGCTTTATCGAGGTTAACCGCAGACGCCCGAATATCGCTGTCGATGGCAAACGTATCAATCTTGCGCTGCTGAGTGTCGGCATCCAGGCTGGCATCATCCTCACCATGATCACGCACCCAGAACCACGGAAAAGTTCTGGTGAGCGATTTTGCTCCCCCTGAATTTTCCCAGACAACTGTTAACCCGTGCCTATCAGCACTAATGTGTTGCGGCGTCATAATTTATACTCCTGTTTCAAGCTGAGTATATGGTTTTCAAATCTGCAATAATTTGTCAAGCTGATCTGCGCGAAATCTGGGTTGCAATTACAGCCGCCAGAATCAGTGCGCCACCAATGAAAGTAGCGGCTGGCGGAATTTCGGCAAAAAACAGCCAGCCGAACAGAGGTGCCAGCGGTGTTTCCAGAACGCTCAGTAAAGCGGTTTCACCGGCAGGAATACGTTTGGCCCCTTCAGCAAGCGTAACCGAGGCAATGGCGAACACCAGTCCAAAGACAATTAAAATTGCCACTTCTTGCCACAAAACAGAAAATGGTATCCCCAACACCAGGCCGGGCGGCAATAAAACCAAAGAGGATAAAGCCGCAGGCCCAGCCGCTGGTGTATCAGGATAGCGGCGATAAATGGCCATCATAATGGCAAGCGCGCACGTCATCCACAGGGCCAGTAAATCACCTTGAAGATTGATACTGCCCGCCGACCCCTGAAAGATGACAGCAACACCAATGAACGTTGCAACACATCCGGCTACAAGTTTGCCTGACAGACGCTCACCTATCCAAAGCCAGGCCAGCACAGCCGCCAACAAGGGTGCCGAAGCATAAATAAGAGCGACATTGGCCATGGTGGTAAGCTTGAGGGCCGGGATGAAGGCGGCAATTCCGGATGCTCCAACAAGTGCAACACTCAAACCGCTCTTACCCATCGCCATGAATTCACGCCTGAACGTCCCGCGCCAGATGACATACACAAAGGTAAACCCGGCAGCAAAGATACCGCGCCAGAATATGATTTCCCAAGCACCCGCCTCCACACCCTTGGTAAATATACCGGCGGTGCTGAAGACAATCGCGGAAACGACTATCAGGACGACGCCGGTCAGATGTGTGTTGTCAGCCCGTTTCATTTAATTGGTTCGCCATGGAGTTGATCGCTGTCAGGGCGATTCCAGTAGCGGTTTGGATTGTCCTTGTCGTCAACGAATTTTGAGCGGCTGCCCCACACTTCTTCTACGCGAATGGTAGGCTCTTCATTGACATGAACCGAAAAAATGACATCAAACGCCTTTTTCAGCAGTTCGGGATCAGGTGGGATGGAAATAACAATTTGGCAGGCCGGGGTTTTTTGAATTGTACCTTCCGCACCGCCATAAGATCCTTCCAGCGCCCGAAATCGTATGTAACCGTGTTCACGCACATACATGCAA
>CAZVAZ010000101.1:0-7894 GCA_964625235.1 uncultured Hyphomicrobiales bacterium | reverse complement strand
TGGGGCTCCCTTTCCCGTAGGTTTTGATCATTGGTTCTGATCATCGAAATAATACCGATAGTTTCGTATTTTCAAAGGCCTCTGGTAAATCCTCCCTGAGGAGGACAGGCTTCAGGGCTGTAGAATCTGATCAATGGCTGCCAGGGTCTGGTCAATTTCTTCTGCTGTATTGTAATGGGCAAGCCCGATGCGAACCACGCCTCCGGTCTCCATCAAGCCGAGATAGTTGACCGGTTCAATCGCATAGTTGTGGCCATCCCACACCTGTATGCCCTTTGCGCCCAGAGCGGTGGCAAGGTCGCGCGGATTACGACCAGCGGCGGTAAAGGCGATAGTTGGGACGCGCTTTTCCATGGCATTTGGATTGGTGATACCGTGAATTTTAACCCCTTTTATTGAACCGAGCCCGTCGATGAGCTGGCGGGTCAGGGGAATTTCATAATCCGTCAGGCATTCCATGGCGGCACATATTTGCTGGCGGCGCTGGTTGCCGCATGTATGGCGCTGTAGGTGGTGAGGCTCGGCAACCGTCTGTCCCAGCCAGGCAAAATAATCAATTGTCGCCGTGACACCGGCCATGCCCTCGTGGTTGAGGGTTCCGGTTTCGAAGCAATCAGGAAGGCCGTCGGCTGCCGGGCGTACCTTGTAGGGATCAAGTTGCAACAATATTTCTTCGCGACCCCACAATACCCCCATGTGGGGGCCAAAAAACTTGTAAGGCGAACACACCAGAAAATCACAGCCCAGGTCCTGCACGTCAACAATACCGTGGGGAGCATATTGTACGGAATCGACAAAGACCAATGCGCCAACTGATTTTGCCCGCGCTACAGCTGCACGAACATCATTAATGGTGCCGGTGAGGTTACTGGCATGGCCGAAGCACACCAGTTTTGTGCGGCTGGTCAATAACTCGTCGAGCGTGTCCATGTCAAATTCGTAAGAATCCCTGTCAAAGGGAAGATATTTCACCGTCAGGTCATGGTCGCGTGCCATCAGCAGCCATGGTGAAATATTGGCATCATGGTCCATTCGGGTGACAATGATTTCGTCGCCGGGAGAAAACAGGCGGCCAATGGAACGTGAGATATGAAATGTCAGGGTGGTCATATTCTGACCGATGATGATTTCACGCATGGAGTTGGCATTGACAAAATCGACCATGGCGCGATGGGCATCATCGAAAACTTCTGCGGCATCTTCAGAAGTGCGAAAAGGTCCTCCGAGATTGGAGTTTTTGTTTATTAAACAATCTGTTATCGCATCAATGACCATATTGGGCACCTGGGTGCCACCGGGATTATCGAGAAAAACCGGAGAGGTCTGGCCGTTGGCGCGAGAGATGGCCGGGAACTGTGATCGAATGAGATCAATATCAAATGCAGGCATTTCGGGTCATGTTTCCTGAAAAACGGAGATTTTTAACTTGTGATAGTCTATTGACCACACTGCCTGAGGGTATATCCTCCTTGAGGGTGACAAGGGAGTACAGGAAGTATGGCTACAGTGCCATTGAAATTATCATCTGATCAAGGCTCTGCCATTGAGCCGGATGCATTTTTCTGGCATGAGGAAATTGCCCGGATTATCAACAGTGTTGATGATGATGCTTTTCTTTCCCAGCTGGTTGACAGCCTGTCCCGGCTTGTACCTTTTTCCATGGCTGTGGTTTTCGCCTACAGCGGACGGTCGCGGCCTTTACGTCTGTATGACACTTTCCCCGATGTGACAGCGCGCAAGGGTATCGATAATTATGTCAGCGGAACCTATGTTCTCAACCCGTTTTATCTGGCCCATCTGCGTGGTATTGAAACAGGCGTTTATCGCATTACGGAATTGGCCCCTGATGCTTATTTTGAAGACAAGGAATTGCGCATAGACAAAATTACCACGGCCAAGCGTGAAGAGCTTGGTTATATTACCGAAGGCTGGCCGCGCGGGCAGGAAGAGTTGATCATTGCTGTCAATGCTGAAGGGCCGACAACAATCGAAATCAACCTGTTCCAGCTAAAAGTTTCCGGTGGTTTTTCAGATGGTGAGCTCAAATTGCTGAGCGACCAGTTGCCGGTGATCAGTGCGGCTTTGCGGAAATACTGGTCACTAAAAAGACAATCCAGTGATGAACGCCCGATGGATACACACATCGATGAGCTGTTTGACGATTTCGGCAAACCTCAGCTTACCGACAGGGAGCGTGAGGTCATTCAATATGTTCTGCGCGGCCATTCGTCAGAATCAATCTCGCTGCATCTGGAAATTTCCATTACCACAGTAAAGACCCATCGCAAGCGCGCCTACGCCAAACTCGGTATTTGTTCGCAGTCAGAACTGTTGTCCGAGTTTTTGAAATTTATTGCGGCGTAAGAAATAACTCGCAGGAATGTTCCCACCGTCCCGGCTCAAGGCCAGGACGGTTGGTATAATTGCTTTAAACCCTCAGGCTACCTTGATTTGGTCGACGAATGTGTCGACGCTCATTTTCAGGATTTCTGAGTTTTTGGACAATTGTTCTGCCGCTGTAGAAACCTGATCCGATGCTGCCGCGGCTTCCTGCGAGGCTTCGGTTACACCGGCTATGTTTGAAGATACAAGATCGGTTCCCGCCGCTGTTTCCTCAATGCTCTGGGCAATCTCCTGAGTGGCAATGCCCTGTTCATTCATGGCGGATGCTATTTCGGTGGAGAAGGAATCTATCTGCTGGATAACCTCGCCAATGCCGGCGATTGAGGCCACGGCTGATTCCGTTTTTGACTGAACTTCCTGGATAAGTCTGGAAATCCCTTCGGTGGCCTTGGCTGTTTCACTTGCCAGTGATTTGACCTCGCTGGCGACAACGGCAAAGCCTTTGCCGGCATCTCCGGCGCGCGCTGATTCAATCGTGGCATTAAGAGCAAGCAGATTGGTCTGCTCGGCAATGTCGGAAATCAGGGAGACGACATCGCCAATATTGTGCGCTGTCTGGGCCAGGGAATTCATCTGCTCACTGGTATCAGCCACATCCAAAACCGCCTGTTTGGCAATTTCAGAAGCACTGTTTACCTGCACATTGATACTGCTGATGGAGGCCGTCATTTCCTGTGTTGCTGCCGCTACAGTCTGCACATTGCTGGAAGCCCGGATAGCGGCGGTGGAGACAGTGGCGGATTTGCTGGTGGTTTCTTCCGCTATCTGCGTCATGGTTTGAGCAGTCGTGCTCAATTCAGTTGAAGCGGCAGATACTGTGGCGACAATTTCACCAATATCAGCGACAAAATTGCTTGTTGCTTCCGCCATAGCGGTCTGCCTGTCGGTATCGATTTTTTTCTTGGCCTCATTTTCTTCTTCAAGCCTTCTGGTGCGGATCATATTGTCGCGGAATGTGTCATAGGCTTTAGCTACACTGCCAATCTCATCATTGTTGTAAACCTTGACTTCAACAGTCATGTCATTGCGGTTAAGCGCATCGAGACCGGTGACAATATCATTGAGCGGGCGCGTGATGCTCTTTGTAACCAGCAGGTACGAGATCAGAGTTCCAGCGATCAAAGCCAAAACCGTTAGAACAATCATCGCCTTTATTGCAAACTTTTCGTTACTTACGGTTGTCGCCACGCTGCTTTGGGTTAATTCCCCCACTTCTAAAATGATTTTTTCGGCCTGCTTATCAAAATCAACTCCAATAGCTTCAACTTTTGGTAATTTGGCAAGAGCCTGTTCAACTTGGCCATCATTAACCATTTTGAATATTTCGTAGGTTTTTTCGAAAAACTCTTCATAGGTGGTGTCAAGTTTTTCAAATAATTTACTGATCGTTTTAAATCTTTCGAGGGCTATTGGTGATTTTTCCGCCGCCAAAATAGTTTTTAAAAGTTTTTCAACGTCTTTGAATTCCTTTTCCGCGATTTCATTTAGTTCACTAAACTCGCTAAAAGATTTATCAAACTCGATCTTGGCCTGTGGGTCTTGCTTCGTCATTTCGGCGAAGCGGAAGGCGCGCTCAATAGTCACCATCTGTTCGAGCTCAGTGATTATAATTTTCGACATAACGTCCGATAGCGGCAGATTGCGCTCAGCAACACCCTCAATTTCCACACCAAACTTGTTCATCTGCCAGATGCCGTAGCCGGATGTAATGCCGATCATCAGCAGCAGCAATCCGGCAAGACCAAAAATTTTGGTGCCAATTTTCATTGTTCCGCGAGATGTCGCGGGTAATAATTGAGTGAGCCTATTTAGCATTTTGCGATCTCCAGTGCCTTTTTTACAATCAAATACAGAATTTTAAATTAACCAAATAATATGTACTAATTTCGTTACGATAGGGCAGCACGTTTTTGCCCGCTATCCGTGTATGAATTGGTAAATCATCAAAGTTAACAAATAGTGCCGAAGTAATTGTTTTGGAGATGTTTCAGATGTTTTGTCGGGTGTTGAGGCAGTCATCCGTTTCACTCTTAGCGCCAAATCACCCATGCACAAACGTGGGAGACAATAATACGCGATCATGATATTGACGTATTCCCGTTGGAATTTCGGTGCAAATTTAAAGTGAGTGGCCAATGACGGATGATCCGAAAAATGAACTGACCCGCCTCGATACGCTTGAAGCAATCGTTGCCGAGCAACAGCAGACAATTGACGAATTAAGCGAGATGGTAACCAAGCAGTGGGATGTAATTGAGAAACAAAAACACCAGCTCGCCAAAATGACCGACCAGCTGCAAGAAATCGAAGAAAACCAGCCGGGACCGGTGAGCGAAAAAGCACCGCATTATTGATCAAATTGATAGTTTCACGGCATTTGGACGTAATGTACGCAGTTGTGAATACTGCATTGTAATTTTTTTTATTCCCGGCTAAAGGCCATTACTGTCCGGTTTTTATTCAATCTGCCTCCTTCCCCACAAGGAGGAGGGGCTTTGAAGAATTTCGCCACCAAATCTTGTCCGGCGCCTTTCCAAAAACGGGCCATCATTTTGAAAAAACAGCAGGAAAGCACGAATGATTGATATTAACCGGACGGTAATGGCCTTGAGCCGGGACGGTGCAAAAACCGGTCGATTAGCGGGCAGGGACTTGATGGGTCGATGATAAAATTGGCGAATTGTTCGGCGGTTGCCGGTGCGCGCAAGAAGCCTGCTCCGGCGTGGCTGAGGGTATAGTACAGGCCCTCACATTTGCTGGCGCCCAGCCTTAAGGTGCCATCGCCGATGAGGGTGCGGATGCCGGCTGTTGCTTCTGTGATGGTTAGGTTGGCAGCGTTTGGAAGCAGGTCGATTGCTGATTGTTTCAGGCGCATTTGGGTTTCTTCCGGGACGCTTGTTGAGGTTTCATTGTCTTCGTGGGTGGAGCCTACCAACAGGCGGCCGTCGCTGCGCGGGGTTATGACGTGGCCGTTGGGGTGGCGCAGGAGATGGGTGGTGAGGGGGTGTTGTTTGTCCATGCCGAGGCTTATGATCGCGCCTTTTACCGGGCGGCATTTTGGTATTTCCGGCGGCAGACCCTCAATATCGTTGGTGCCGATGGCGGAGCTGAGCACGATGCGCGCGGCATTGAAAGTGTTGTGTCGGGTTTTGACGCCTGTTACCTGTCCGCGTTCATGTTGAATTTCTGTTATTTTTTCTCCTTCGATAATTGTGCCACCAGCGTTGGTAATGGCAATGGCCAGGGCCTTGCATAACAAGCGTCCATCGAGCCAGTGCACATCGGGCAGGCAGGTTGCGGCGATGACATTGTGAGACAGATGTGGAACGCGTTTGCGTAATTCCTTGCCCTCCAGCCATTGGACATTCCAGCCTTGCGCCTGTCTGGTCTCGGCGTCATGTTTTACCATGTCAATATTGTCGGCAAAAGCCAGCCGCAGTTGCCCGTTGCGGCGATAATCGATTGTTGTGCCAGACGCCTGTTCAACCTCTGCCACAAATCCCGGCCAGGCTTTTATCGCCGCCCACTCAAGGGTGCGCGTAGGCCCGCTGCCAAGCCTTGGCTCAAGATAGGCAGACGCTACCCCGCTGGCACCGCTGGCGATGTGGTGCTGTTCGATCACGGTGATTTTCTCGCCTTTTTGGCTCAGTTTCCAACCCAGTGACAATCCGGCAATGCCGCCGCCTACGATTATTATCAATTCACTTTGTCCTCATGCGCAATCAAATCAATTGAAAACATCATAGCCGACGTAATAGGATATCGCCATGGATCGATTTTATGCTGAATTGGCACCGTTTGACAGGTTTACAGATTTTGCCGATGTTAGCGCCTATTCGTCCGTTCCCGATGACTGGCTGGTTCTGTGCGCTGATGTGCGGGGCTCGACGCGTGCCATCGAAGCGGGTCGGTACAAGGACGTCAATCTTATTGGCGCTGCGTGTATCACCGCTGTTTTGAATGTGTCCGGTGATGTTGAGGTGCCTTTTGTTTTTGGCGGCGATGGCGCGGTTATTGTTGTGCCGCCGGCATTGCGGGCAGCGGCGGAAGTTGAACTGGTGGCGCTTCAGGCAATGGCGCGGGCGAAATTTGATCTCGATTTGCGTGTGGGTGTTGTTCCCGTTGATGACGTGCGACAACGCAAAATGGATGTGGCGGTGCGTAAATACCGGCTGAGTGAAGGCAATTTTCTCGCCATGTTTTCCGGTGGTGGCATCGAACTGGCAGAAAAACTTCTGAAATCCGAAGATGAGGATAATCCTTATATTCTAAAGCCCGACGTGGGTGCGGGGCCACCAAGTCTCGATGGTCTGTCATGTCGCTGGGAGCCTTTACGGCCTCAGGGCGGTGTTATGTTGACAATGATGGTCAAGGCTAACAGCAACAGTGCTGCCCAGGAAAAGCAAACCATGAGCGAGGTGCTTGAGGCGTTTGCGGACATTCTTGGCACCGGCACCAGACAGGCCAGCCCGGCACGGCCAAATACCATGAAGTTCAGGTGGCCACCGCGTAATGCCTGGAAGGAAGCGCTTGTTACGTCTGGCAGCCGCTTTCCGGTAATGGCTTATCTGGGTGTTTTGCTGACTTCCCTGGTGCAGGTGTGGTGCCATGCTTCGGGCAAAAAAATTGCTGATTATGACGGTGCCACATATGTTGATGAATTGCGCGCCAATACCGATTACCGCAAATATGACGATATGTTGCGCATGGTGCTCGATGTGACGGAGACCCAGGCGGATGGGATCGATGCCTATCTGAGCCAAAGGTTTGATGCCGGTGAGGTGGTGTATGGCACCCATCGCGCCAAAAGCGCCTTGATGACCTGTGTGGTGTTCAGTTTGCAACAAAGCGAACACGTACATTTTGTCGACGGTGCGGAAGGCGGGTTTGCCATGGCAGCGGTTGATTTGAAGCGTCGGCTGTTACAGGGCAATAAAAATTCGGATTAGTAGTCGGCTCAGGCAGTGGTCAACCACTGCCTGAGCCATATTGTTTTATCCTGTTGGATAGGGATGATTAGAATTTGATTCTCAGGCCTGTGAAGACAGCGAAAATATCATCTGCACCACCATCAACCTCACTGTTGCTGACACTCAGGTACATCTGGGCACCGATTGGATCCAGGTTCTGGACCGCGCCGAAGCCGTATGATGTTGAAGTGCCTGATCCGTCAGCGGCAATATCTTCACCTTCATAGTAATCAATCGAGAATGATGTCTTACCGTACATGGAGACGCTGTTGGTGCGGAAACCGACTTTACCATACAAGAAGGTACGATCATCTCCAACTTTGCGATCTGCATCAGCAGCAGCAAATGTCAGGTTAAAGCCATTGTCCAGAAGAACGGAAATTGACCCACTGATACGATCACTTTCATCATTGCCGCCGCCAGTGCCGACAGCACTTGCATTCTGGAAACCAATTGACGCGGCGATTTTTGCACCGGCAAACTGGTTGGCATAACGCAGAGCAACATCATTACGTCCGCCC
>CAZVAZ010000100.1:0-7948 GCA_964625235.1 uncultured Hyphomicrobiales bacterium | reverse complement strand
AAGACGGCCGGTTGCAAAATGCCGGTTTTCTCGATTATCGCATGCCGGTGGCATCCGACTTACCCATGATTGACACAGTTATTGTCGAAGTGCCCAACCCCGGCCACCCCTATGGCGTGCGCGGGGTGGGAGAAACCTCAATCGTGCCGCCCATGGCAGCAATTGCCAATGCGGTATCGCAAGCAGCCGGTGTGCGCATGACAGAACTGCCGATGTCGCCGCCGCGCGTGCTCAAGGCGATGGATGAAGCAAAAGGCGGCTAGTTTGAGATGGTCAAGGTCATGTTATGGGGGTCTTTAGCCTCGCTGGCTGAGGGGCGGGCCGAGCTTGAGGTGGACGCCGGAAATATCAAACAACTGCTGGAACGTTTGGTGCAGGATCACCCGGGCCTGAAACCCGCACTGGCCAAAGGTGTTTCGGTTTCAATTGACGGCATGATTTACAATGACGCCTGGTTTGAGGAAATCAGTGACGACAATGAAGTGTGCATCCTGCCGCGTATTGAGGGGGGATAAAATATCAGATCTCCGTCAACACCGCGTAATAGACAGCCAGCACCACCATCGAAGCAAACGTATAGATACCGTTCCAGCGCCATGTCAGGGTGAAGGCTGAGTAACCGGTGGCGCGTGACAGCATCAGGGCGCCTGAGGCAAAAGGGGCACCTGTGGTGCAAATGGCTGTGCCCGCAGCAATGGCCAGGGCGGCATGGGTGATGTCAACCGGCAGGTTGGGCAACTCAGCCACCAGTGAGCCCAGTAACACGGCCATGGTGATGGGGCTGAAGCCCACCTGTCCGAACACCCATACGGTTATGGTCAGGCCCCACAGCACAATCCAGCCATCGAGACTGGCCAGCCCGATCATGGTGGCAAGATCGGCTGCCGGTATCAATCTGGCGGCAAGTGTGCCGATGAAACCGGCGCAGGCAATGAACATGGCTTCGCGCACATAACTCGGCATGGCGGTAAAGGTGATGTGATCAAGCCTTTGTGCCACCACTGCGCGGCGCCGGGAGGCCGTAGCAGCCGTTTGCTGCAGATAGATCCAGATACATACAACAATGGGGGAGGTTAGCATGACACCGGTGATAATGGTGACGTTTGCTACAATTGAAAGGCTGATGGAAAGCCCGAACAAGGCCAGGCAGACAAACCCCAGATGCCGGGCTGCCTTAACTGGCAGCTGGGTTGCTGTGGCCAGGGGCATACGGCCTTCAGCGCGCAGGCACCTGGTAAAGCCGCGCCAGCGCAATATGTCTTCGACCCAGCTGACTGCGAACATGAGCAGTGCCAGGCCCAGTCCGGTAAGCATCAACCGGGTGACATCAATTCCACTCATCAGCGTTGGCATAACGGCCTGTGTTACAGCGGTTGGCGCCCAGACTAAAAACCATGAAAACCCGCGCAATGTGGCGCACAACTGGCGGCGCTCACGCACCTGGGATATATCATCGAGGGGCTCACCATCGCTCAGGTTTGAGCGCACACCGCGTTGAATAATCGGGGCCAGCAGCGACAGGGCGCCCAAATTAATGAGAACAGCAAAAAAATGCCCACCGGCAAACAGGGTGACAAAACGCCGTCTGGCAGGTTGACGGGTGAGGAAGGTGCCAAATTCGAGCACCGAAGGTGAGTTTATCGCCCCTTCACGCAGCAATGCCATCAACAGGATGAAGCTGGTGAGATAGGCTGCGCGATCGAGCCCTTCTGAAGTGATTTCAACAATCGGTTTACCGCTGAACCAGGTCAGGCCAAAGAGTATCAGGCAGATGGCAAGCAGGTAAATCTCGCGCAGACGCATAGCCCGCCAGGCCAGCACAAACAAAGACACCACCAGAAACCCGGCGACGAAGCTGGCGCTTATGATGCCGGTATAAAGATTAATGAGCTCAGCTGCCACCAGAACCAGCAACAACCAGCCCAGCCAGCGTTGTTGCACAATCGCGGGCGGGCTAACCTCGGAGTTTTGTTCCATTTTATCTTAGTATAGTTTCTTCATTGCCGGCACAATTAAACAATACAAAAACCCCTGCACCAGGCGAGGTACAGGGGTTGTTATCATTTGGATTTTAAGGCTTTTAGAGCGTGTCCGTCTTTGACGGAATCACTCTAGATTTTTTCGTTCCCGGCTATTTCGGTGCTATGCACCGAGCCTGCACGGGCGCGGCGCAAAAGCGCCGGGCAGCGCTTGCTGCCTTGGTGCTTCCATTAAAAACAGACACGCTTTAGCTTTCTTTCACAGCCTGACGCAGCCCCATGTACAAACTGACACACATGGCCAGCAGGACGATGGTAAACGGAAAGCCGGTGGAGACTGCCATGGCCTGCAGGGCAGTGAGTGCCTGCGAGCCACCGACCAGCAGAAGTGTTGCCGCCACAACACCTTCAAAAGTACACCAGAAAATCCGCTGTGCGACCGGTGCATCGGTCTTGCCACCGGCGGTGATTGTATCAATAACCAGTGAGCCCGAATCTGACGATGTAACGAAGAACACCAATACCAGAACGATACCGAGCATTGAGGTTATGGTGGCAAACGGCAACAGCTTGAGCATTTCAAACAGTTTCAGTTCCAGTGCGGCTGCGTCAGCGGCGATCTGAGCAATTGCCGTGCCGCCAAATACTCCCATCCACAACACACTGACAAGCGTGGGTATGACAATGACGCAGAAGACAAATTCACGCACCGTGCGTCCACGCGACACCCGCGCAATGAACATGCCAACAAAGGGTGACCATGAAATCCACCAGGCCCAGTAGAACGATGTCCAGCCTTGTGAGAAGTTGGCATCTTCACGGCCAAACGGCATCGACAGGGGTATGACTTCTTTCACATACGCCAAACCGCCGGAAACGATGGTGTCAAAAATGGCACCGGTTGGCCCGACGATTATGACGAACAGCAATAACAAGCCTGCCAAACAAATGTTGATTTCCGAAAGTATCTTAACGCCGCCGTCCAGTCCGCGCACCACAGATATCAGCGCCAGTATGGTGATCACTGTGATAAGCACTACTTTGGCAACAGGACCGGTGCCCCAGCCAAACAGAAAATTAAGCCCGGCCAGGGCCTGTTCTGTACCAAAACCCAGTGATGTTGCCAGACCAAACAATGTTGCAAACACTGCCAGAGTATCAATCACATGACCCGGCCAACCCCACACACGTTCGCCCAGCAAGGGATAGAATGCCGAGCGCAAAGTTAGCGGCAAACCGCGATTATAAGTAAAGAATGCCAGCGACAGGGCCACAACCGCATAAATCGCCCAGGGATGAAGCGCCCAATGGAAGATGGTTGCTGCCATACCAAGATTGCGTGCAGCGATAGGATCACCTGCGGCACCACCCAGAGGGGCCCAGTCGGTGCGGGCACCGTTTTCAACCACGATGCCGCCCATGGATGAGGACAGGTGCGATATTGGTTCGGACACACCGAAGAACATCAGCCCGATGCCCATGCCGGCTGCAAACAACATGGCAAACCAGCCCATGTAACCGTAATCGGGCTTGGCATCTTTGCCGCCAAGGCGGATTTTGCCCATGGGGGTAACCATCAACATGATGCAGAACAACGGAAAGGCCCGATATCAAAAACACCGGATTATGTACGTCGAGACCGAAAGGAGTGATATTGTCCTGGCCTATTTCAAAATCAGTATCAACCGGCTGGGGCACATCCGGGTCAAGATTATCATTGGTATTTGTTATTTCCTTTCCTCTTCAAATAAACAAATAATGTGCCGTTTCGTATCGACATCTTGGCTTTATGAGTAAGTAAAGACGCAAAGCTGCAGTGTGCTTACTGACTTGCAAGCCTATAGAGAGGATCGCAGGCATTGAGGTTTTTCGACGACATTTTATTGGTGTTTGCCGACGGGAATTGTTCGCAGACTTCTTCAATGCGCGTTGAAGAGCTTTATTTGGTCGGACGGGATAATTGGTCGCGCCGGACAAACCGGTGTGACAATGCAGCGGCTGCGGTTATCAATCCAATGGTAATTCCGATCCACACACCGACCCCGCCCATAGCAAAAACAAAGGCAAGAATGTAGGCAGCTGGAACACCTATCAACCAATAGCTGAAGACAGCGATATACATTGGCACTCTGGTGTCTTTCATACCGCGTAAAATGCCCAGACCAACCGCCTGCAGACCGTCAAATATGTGGAATATCGCGGCGATCAGCAGCAGGGGTATGGCATAATTGAGGACTTCGGCAGATTTCGCATTGCCCATTTCCAAAAACCGGGTGATCAAAAACTCCGGCAAAACCAAATAGACTGCCGCTATGGCCACCGACATCGAACCGGCAGCAATAAAAACGGTAATACCCGCGCGCCCCAGCGCCTGCCAGTCCGAACGGCCATGAGCCACACCAACGCGTACGGTTGCTGCATTGGCCAAGCCTAAAGGCACCATGAAGGCCACTGCCACCAGTTGCATGACAATGCCGTGGGCAGCCAGGGCTATTGTGCCAAGCCAGCCCATCATGATTGTCGCTGCCATGAACAGGCCCATCTCGGCCAAAAGCCCGATGCTTATGGGCCAGCCCAGCCGCAAAATTTCCAGCAATAATTCCCAGTCCGGGCGCCAGATCCGGTTAAATATTTTGAACTCGCGGGTGTTTGGCTGAATGATGATATAGGCTGCCATTGCCGCTGCGATAAATACATTGGCGCCAACAGTGGCCAGGGCGGCTCCTGCTATTCCCATTTCCGGTGCACCAAAATTGCCGAAAATAAGCATGTAATTGAGTATTACATTAAGCACGGTACCGGAAATTGTCGCCACCAGAATAAACCGGGCACATTCCAGTGACATTAAAAATGACCGCAAACCTGCGAGCAGCATGGCCGGTAACAGCGACCATACCGCAACGCGCATATAGATACCCGCAAGATCGGCGATTTCAGGCGACTGCCCCAGTGCGAGAAAAATCTCCTCGGCAAACCACAAAGGTATCATCGCCACTGAACTGTAGAGTGTTAATATCCAGAGCCCCATGCGTACCGAACGGCGCACTTTGCGCGTGTCTCCGGCGCCAAGCGCGCTTGAGGCCAGTGGTACAACAGCAAAAGCCATGCCGGCACCAATAATCCACATCAGAAAATAGAACTGACTGGCAAGAACGATTGCGGCCAATTGGGTGGCTCCGAGCCAGCCAACCATCACTGTATCGGTAACATTGATGGCCAGACCGGCCAGATTGGCCCCCACCAGGGGCAGGCCAAAGGCCAGCGTTGCCCGAAAATGGCGGCTCAGTGACAGGCGTTCATCGCGAGATGTCTCAGGCACCGCCGTTGGCCGTGTGAATGATCGGCGGTACGGATTGCAGTTCGGTATCCCACGGAAACAATATCCAGGTATCCTGGCTGACTTCGGTAATAAAACTGTCCACCAGCGGGCGGCCCGCCGCCTTGGCGTAAACGGTGGCAAAATGAGCCCTGGGCAGAATTTTCCTGACCTCTTTGGCGGTCCTGCCGGTATCGACCAGATCATCAATGATCAGCCAGTCCTGGCCATCACCAGCAATGTCTTTCAAAATTTCGGGCTGTTTTTGCGAGTTGTCATCGCGATATGAAACAATGCAGATGGTATCAATCAGACGCACATCAAGTTCGCGGGCAATAATCGCTGCGGGCACCAGTCCCCCCCGGCTCACCGCCGCAATCCCCTGCCACGGCCCTTCCGCCACCAGACGCCAGGCAAGGGCTTTGGAATCACGATGAAGTTGATCCCAGGAAACCGGAAAGGTTTTCTGATTTGGCATATTTACCTGCACTTTAGTTTCCCCCCGGGATGTTTCGAACGCCAGATCACCGACCCGCTGTTTTGATTTGTGCGAAAATACAGGGAATCAAATTGAGATTACAGGGAAATCTTTCTCCGCAATGAGAAAACAGGGCAATTCAGGCATCTGGCTATGATTGACCCCAGGTATCGGACAACCGATAACCTTGCGGCCACGGGTCCGCGGGGTCGAGCATGTGCTGATGGATACCTGTAATCCAGGCACGACCGGAAATTTCCGGGATAACGGCACGCATGTCACCAACACTGGTTGTCCCGATGATCCGGCCGGTGAATGTCGAGCCGATGATCGACGTGGCCGTAAATTTCTGATTAACCGTCATGCGGCCACGTTGGTGCAATACCGCCATGCGTGCCGACACTGCGGTTCCGGTCGGCGAGCGATCGATCTTGCCTGGCTGGACAGTTACCGCCGAGCGCGCTTCGAGCCCTGTTGCCGTTTCAACAATCGGGCCGGCAAACAGGCAGAAGGAGAAATGATCCCATTGGGGGTTTTCGGGATGGGTAAAATCCAATTGTGCATTTGCAGCACGGGTGATCTTCACGCCCAGCCGGGCCAGATCACGCGCTTCACTTTCAACCAGATCAAAGTCTAAAGCGGCGGCATCGACGATAACGAAACTGTCACCGCCGTAGGCTGTGTCGACGATGAGCGTGCCGATGTCGTCAACTTCGAGTGTTGCGTCAAGCTGAAGGGCAAAACTCGCAACATTCTGCACCGTAATGCGTTCAGCCTTGCCGTTGCGGCAATCAGCCCGGACACGAACCAGGCCGCCAGGTGCTTCCAGTAGCATCTCGGTTACAGGTTCTTTCATTGTGACAATGCCGGTTTCCAGAAGT
This sequence comes from uncultured Hyphomicrobiales bacterium, assembly GCA_964625235.1. Taxonomy (GTDB): domain Bacteria; phylum Pseudomonadota; class Alphaproteobacteria; order Rhizobiales; family JAJFHR01; genus JAJFHR01. The sequence goes on along the minus strand of CAZVAZ010000100.1, from coordinate 1,294 downwards.
ACCGTGGACACACAGATCGAGTTGGACCCGGACATTGGAGGTGTATCTTCCGGCTCCATGATGATGAAAGCTGCATCAGCGTCCGGGTGTTTGGGCGGCACAAGCAAATTCACATGCCGAAACACCCCGCCGCGCGGCTCATTGAGCACAAAGTTTCGCAAGGTTCCATCCGTGGCAATATGGTTTCTCTGTTGCCACAGTGTGTCGCCGGGAGGCGGTGCGACGCCACCGACAATGACGTCGCCGACCTCGCCCTCAGCATGACAGGAAATAACGTGGATTGTTTTGCTGCTGTGCATGGAAAACCTCAGATGTAATTGGCTACAGGATCGCCGATCATGGTCATGCCGGAGCCGCAAGCACTAAAGAATTTGTTCTGGCCGTGAATTTTGCTCATTGGTTCCACCTTTTTTCAAGACGCGCAGCATAGAGCTATATAGGATGAGACAGGGCAAAATAATTACGAAAATTCGAAAACCCATCCAGGAGACAGCCATGCGGTTTGAAGGAATTTATACACCGATAATCACGCCGTTCCTTGAAGATGGCTCGATTGACTGGGACAGTTATGCCGAGGTTATTGACTGGCAAATTGAAAACGGTGTCGCCGGGATCATTGTCGGTGGATCGACCGGTGAATTCTATGCCCTGTCAAAAGAAGAACGCATTGAACAATTCAGGTTTGCAGCCAAACGCATTGGCGACCGGGTTGAGCTGATGGCCGGTGTCAATGACATCCGGGTGGATGAATGCCTGGAGATCACAGTCGCGGCGCGCGAGGCCGGGGCGCAATCGCTTCTGGTCGCAGCGCCACCCTATTCAATCCCCTCAGAAGCTGAACTGGCTCATCACGTGCTCAAAATAGCTGACACATCCGGCCTGCCGATCATGCTTTACAATTATCCCGGACGTGTTGTTGTGGAGATGGGCGAAGAATTTCTCAACATCGTCTCACACAACCCGCAGATTGCCGGCATCAAGGAATCCAGCGGTGATTATACCCGCCTGCCTTACCTTGCACGTAACTTTCCCGGCATAGAGCTGGTTGTGGGTGGTGAGGAGCAGGTGTTGGAATTTGCCGCCTGGGGCGCAAAAGCCTGGGTCTGTGCCAGTGCCAATATTTTTCCTTCTGAATGTGTAAAGTTCATGGATATTGTTGGCAAGCAGGGTGATTTTGAGTGCGGCAAACGCCTGATGAGCGCGTTTAATCCGCTCATGAGTGTTCTCGAACAGGGCGGCAAGTTTCTGCAATGCGTAAAACTGGGCTGTGAGCTGCAAGGCCGCTCCGGTGGCA
>CAZVAZ010000099.1:4995-8032 GCA_964625235.1 uncultured Hyphomicrobiales bacterium | reverse complement strand
CTGGGGCCAAGCGGTGATTCATTGGCGGACAGTTTGAAGGTTTTGCCCAAAGAAGGATCAGGCACCTTGCCGGGCGCGTAGGGAACCAGGCTTGAAATGCCCTTCTTTGGCACCGGCTGATTTGGTATATTATTCATCTTGCGCTCATCTCGTTTCACAGGTCATGGTCCGACACGCGCATTCTTATGTGTGCTGCGTCATAAAATCAAAGAAAAGATTGGTGTGTTGGCAAAAGAAGCTCATTTTGCTGTTGTTGAACCATTTGATCGGGAGTGATAAGACCTACCCTCTATATCTGTTTGATTATACGAAATTGAGTGCCGCAGATGGTAAAAACAGCAGAAGACAAAGTAAAATCCAGCCCGCGTCCGGCTGACAGTATTGTTGCGTCAAACAGCGCCGTGATGGAATTCGCAGCGGACGAGCCGCTCAAGCTTGATTGCGGTAAAGAGATATCGCCGCTCAAAATTTCCTATCAGACCTATGGCACCTTAAATGAAGCACGCAGCAACGCTATTGTCGTCTGCCACGCGCTCACCGGCGACCAGCATGTGGCCAGTGAGCATCCTGAAACCAAACGGCCAGGGTGGTGGACAACGATGATCGGCCCCGGAAAACCTGTGGATACGGATCGTTACTTTGTTATCTGTTCCAATGTGGTGGGCGGTTGCATGGGCTCAACCGGGCCCAGCACCATCAATCCCGATACGGACAAGCCCTATGGCCTGCAATTGCCCGTCATTACCATTGCCGATATGGTGCGGGCGCAGGCGATGTTGCTGGACAGGCTCGAAATTCCCGATCTTTTCTGCGTAATTGGCGGCTCAATGGGCGGTATGCAGGTGTTGCAATGGGCGGTGGACTATCCTGACCGCGTCTTTGCCGCTGTGCCCATCGCCACGGCGGCGCGACATACATCGCAAAATATTGCCTTTCATGAAGTCGGTCGCCAGGCCATTATGGCAGACAATGACTGGCTCGGCGGTGATTATCTAAAACATGAGACCAATCCGCGCAAAGGCCTGGCCGTTGCGCGCATGACCGCTCATATCACCTATCTTTCCGGCGAGGCCCTGCACCAGAAATTCGGTCGCAACCTGCAAAACCGTGCCGCATTAACCTATGGTTTTGATGCTGATTTTCAGGTCGAAAGTTATCTCAGGTACCAGGGATCGACGTTTGTTGACCGCTTTGATGCCAATTCCTATCTCTACATGACGCGGGCGATGGATTATTTTGATCTTGCCGGGGACCATGGCGGGATCTTAGCCAACGCTTTCAAAGGCACAACTGCTAGGTTTTGTATTGTTTCGTTCACCAGCGACTGGCTGTTTCCAACGCCAGGCAACCGGGAAATTGTCCACGCTTTAAATGCTGTTGGCGCCAATGTCAGCTTTGTTGAGGTTAAAACCGACAAGGGCCATGATTCGTTTTTACTCGACACGCCGGAAATGTTTGCGACAATTTCAGGCTTTATGTCAGCGGCTGCGCGCAAACGCGGGCTGGATTAAGGGCTTATGATACAGTCTCCGATTTCCAAAACTCCGGAATTGCGCAAAGACCTCGCACTCATTGCCGATATGATCGAGCCGGGCTCGCGTGTGCTTGATATCGGCTGTGGTGAAGGTGAACTGCTGGCCTATCTGTTTGATGCCAAGGGTATTGATGCGCGCGGCATTGAACTCAGTCAGGCCGGTGTTAACCTGTGTGTATCGCAAGGCCTGTCCGTGGTGCAGGGCGATGCAGACACGGATTTGATCAATTATCCCGAAAAAAGTTTTGATGTGGTGATTTTGAGCCAAACCATTCAGGCGACGCAAAAACCCCATATAGTCCTTGAGCAGATGTTGAGAATTGGCCGCAAAGTTATCATCTCAATTCCCAACTTCGGCTATTGGCGGGTGCGGCTTCAGCTGTTGTTCAATGGCACCATGCCGATGACGAAAAGCCTGCCGGAAAGCTGGTATGAGACCCCTAATATCCATTTCTGCACCATCCGGGATTTTGAAAATCTGTGCGGCAACCTCAACGTCACAATAGACAAACAACTTGCAGTGGATTCACGCGGATATTCAAAACTGATATCATCATCGCGCCCGTTGATGAATTTTTTCGGCGAAAAAGCGGTGTTTGTTCTGACCCGGGAAGACGGTGTTTAATGAGTGAAATTTCAGCGGCGCTGTTGTTAGCGGCGCGCAGCCTGCGGACCCCTTGGGTCCTAGTCCTCCCTGCGGTCGTCCGGTGCCACAGCGACAGATTTTTAGTGTGTCATCCGGTGACTACATGCCGGACTGTCCGTTTGGCACCCGGACGAGCGCAGCGAACGAGCGTGCGTGCAGGCCGCGCGCCGCTTGAGCGCCACTAAAAAACCAATTCTATCCCCGGAAACAAAGCTCTATTTTTCCCGCATAATCGCAAATTCAGCCGCCGCCCTCAGCATGTCGGCGTCCTTGCCAAAACCCGATAAAGCATCAATCGCCTGTGCCACTTGTCGCTGCGCCATGGCCCGGGACTCATCAGCACCCAGCAGCGACACAAACGTGGCTTTTCCTGCATCAGCATCTTTTTGCGTCGCCTTGCCAACCGTATCAGGCGAACTTTCATGATCGAGAAGATCATCAGCAATCTGAAAAGCCAGACCTAGCTTTTCAGCATAGGCAATAAGGCACGTTGTTTGTTCACCCGATGCCCGGCCCAAAACAGCCCCGGCATGGCAGGCGTGCTTAATCAGGCACCCGGTTTTTAACGATTGTATCAATCTGATGTCATCAAGCCTGGCTGGTATTGTCTCGGCGGCAAGATCAAGCATCTGCCCCCCGGCCATGCCATCAGCCCCGCAGGCTTTAGCCAGCGCCTGAACCAGTTCAAGGCGAACGGCTGTATCTTCATGGGTTGCTTCAGCGCTTAAAATTTCAAAAGCCAATGTCAACAGACTGTCGCCTGCAAGTATCGCTGTTGCTTCATCAAAAGCCTTATGAACCGTGGGCCTGCCCCGGCGCAAATCATCATCATCCATCGCCGGTAAATCATCATGCAC
>CAZVAZ010000099.1:0-4895 GCA_964625235.1 uncultured Hyphomicrobiales bacterium | reverse complement strand
TGGGCCTGCCCCGGCGCAAATCATCATCATCCATCGCCGGTAAATCATCATGCACTAAAGAGTAGCAATGAACACATTCCAGCGCACAAGCCGCTGGCACTGCTGCATCACGCTCAACTCCGAACATTGCAGCCGTTTCAATCAGTAAAAACGGCCGCAGGCGCTTACCCGCCCCCAGCGTTGCATAACGCATCGCCCGCCACAGCTGCGGCGCCGATACCCGAGCTTCACTTATGCGATGATCAAGCCAGCCATCCACAAGCGTGGCATTTTCCGAAAACCGTTGTTCAAAGGTCATTTAATTCTGTCATTCGTGTTCAATTAATCAGTAGGCCTTGATACCATCCTGTGCGAAATTGAAAAGCGTAGATTTTCAACCTGTTCCTGGGCACTCAGCATGGTGACAAGACCACATCAGACAAAGCAAGTGCGACGAAAGCGGAGATTTCTGCCGCGGGCTTTGCGATTTTTCATGAGCGCGATTGTTATTATCAGTCTGATTGTCGTGGGACTTTCCGTGCTTTATCGCTTCGTCCCGCCGTCGTATTCAGCCCTGATGCTGTGGCGCATGGCCAGCGGTGTTCAAACCGATTACCGCTGGCGGCCGCTCAACCGGATTTCCGATAATCTGGCATATGCGGTTATTGCATCTGAAGACGGACGTTTTTGCCGGCACAATGGCGTTGACTGGCGCGCAGTTGAAACTGTGTGGGAGGATTTTCAAAAATCAGCCAGTAATCGCCCGCGCGGTGCCAGTACCATTCCCATGCAGGTCGCCCGTAATCTGTTTTTGTGGCCATCGCGAAATTATCTGCGCAAAGCGCTGGAAGTGCCGATTGCATACTTACTTGATATGGTGTGGACGAAGCGGCGCATGATTGAGATTTATCTCAACATTGTAGAATGGGGGCCGGGGATATATGGTGCAGAAGCAGCATCGCAGATTTATTTTGGCAAGAATGCCGCACATCTTAATCCAACTCAGGCAGCTTTGCTGGCAGCGGCCCTGCCCAACCCTATAGCCAGAAACCCTGCCAGGCCGTCGCGAAAACTCGGGCGCCTGGCAAATTCTGTTCAAAAACGCCTCAGGTCAATCAAGGCCCGGGCCGCCTGTATTTTCTCCAATTAGGCCAGGAGAGTTGTTTTTTTAATCTTATCTCGGTTTTTGGTGATGGTTTTACTGGCATCTTTGCCTCATTGCGCGTATAAGCCACCGAAATCAGCTCCGGGTCACCTGACGGGTGCTTCGGTTTCGAGAGAATTATTCTCATAGACCAGATAAGGAATGGAGTGCGCTATGGCAGTCCCTATGAAAAAAGTGACACGTATGAAACGTGGCCACCGGCGTTCAACAGATGCGCTGAAACGGCCATCATATGTGGAAAACAAGGAAACCGGCGAATTGCATCGCCCGCATCATATTGATCTCAAAAGCGGGATCTATAATGGCCGCCAGGTTCTTGAGCCCAAAGAAACATACTAGAAATATTTGAATTCATTCAAATGTGATCTATAAAAGGTCTGCCATTGGCGGGCCTTTTTGTATTGCAACATCCGTTGCATGAAAAATGAGATTAATTTGCAGGGACACGGATGCTATGTTGTTGAATTTCCCCCTATTAATACTGGTATTTGCAGGTTACAATTCCATCGCGTTTTTCACCACGAGCACATTTGAGACCGCGATATTTTCAGTGACCATGATTTCCGGTGCCCAATGGGTGTTCGATCTGGGCGATTTACTGGTGACGATTGCTTTGTTTCTGCTTTTTATCGAATTGCTCAAAGCCACCCGCTCAGGCACTGTCTCCATTATTGATCACATGTTATCAACGTTGCTTTTCATAGGGTTTCTGGTTGAATTTATCGTCATTGAGCAGGCAGCGACATCAACGTTTTTTCTTCTGACGCTGATATCGCTGATTGATGTCATCGCCGGATATTCGGTCACAATACAATCGGCCCGGCGCGATTTTGGTGTCGGTCCCGGCAGCGGGCTGTTTTAGAGCCTGTCAAATGCTTCCGTATAAGCAAGACAGGCTCTAAGGTTACTCCGCCACGAAACCACAATGGTCAATGGCCCAAAGTGCACATTGCTCATCGCTTTTTGAATTTGCTCCCGAAACACCAACGGCTCCGACAACCTGACCGGCTTTGTTCTTGATAATAACGCCACCGGGAACCGGCATATATCGACCGCCTGAAATAGCGTTCAGTGCATGGGCATGGTGTGGTCGTTCATCAGCATTTTCGCCCAGTTTCCGGGAATTTTTTCCCATGCCCAAAGAGCCATAGGCTTTGGCTGCGGCGATTTGAGATTTCAGGAATCCCACGCCATCCTGAGATTGTAGAGCCTTAATATGGCCGCCGTCATCCAGCACCACTACAGCCAGAGGGCCCAGCCCCAGATTTGAGCCTTTTTTGAATACGCTGCGGATGATGGAATTTGCCTTGCTTAGTTTTATTGTACTCATTCTTGTTAACCCCTTGTTTTTATTATTTTTAACGGAATCAGCAACAACATATCGCAACCTGCCCCGGAGATGGTTGTTCTTACAGTGTCGGACTGTATGTTTTTGCATCGTAAAAATGGAGGTTTTTCTGCCGAGCTTCAACTACGTCAAAGTTGTATTTTGCAAAAATCAGCGTAAAAAAGGGAAAATCCGCAATGTTCACAGTTTCCATAAAGAGCACCGGCTAAAACCCCTGCCAGCGCACTGATTTGTCTCAAATGCGGGACACTGTACGCGGGCTGGGTACAAATGAAGTCTGTTTTTTGTACGTTTCGCGGGCAAATTCAGCATGGCGCCGGACACCGCGTGCGGGTGTTTCAACGGCCGTCTCCTGGCCAATATACTGAGCGATAAAAGGCACAAATGACCGCCAGCGCTTTGCACTCAATTGTGATTGATTGTGTTCGCGCTGGTGCAGAGCAATGATGTCTTTGCTGGCAATTTCTGTGATCACAGCATCATTGTTTTGTGCCGATCCGGTATTGGAGAACGACCTCTTGCCCGCAGACCGAGCCGGGTTCAACGCGCTGTCTGGATGCCGGCGCATCGTAGATTGGCGCCGAAGAATTCGAGTTGTGGGCTCAATGCGCATGCATCACCGTTTGTTTCATTTTAGATCACTTGTTCCTGTTACACGCAAATATCCGGCCAACTTGGCGTTAACGATATATTAACCATGTATCGATGAAACGGAAGTAATTGTATCGAATTTTCCCGGTTTTATTGATTTTGTACCGACATCGCCTGCAAAATTTTTCGGTTTTTTTAAGGTTTCTCAATTAGGTTTTAAAAAAAGTGATGCTGTTCGTTGCGGGAAAAATACCGGATGGCTGAGAAATTTATGCGCCTTAAAAGGCGAGGAGGCAGATGTGACCACCTTTGAGTTTGGTGAGGAAGGCCCGTTAGTTCCTGATGAAGGCAGTATCGGGCAGGACAGTGATTTGACCGAGAATGCGGGCCGCAGGCGCCTGGATGTTCGCTGTGAAGAAGGCGTTGATGATGACACGGTAACTTTGAGCAGAATTCGTCAGGTTTTGAAATCTGTCGAACATGCTGTGTACGAATGGAACATCGCCGAAGATATTTTACATTGGGGTGATAATGTTGGTGACCTTCTTCCGGTGCCGGATTTAAGTCTATTGAACACCGGTCGCGGATTTGCGTCATTTCTCGATTCGGACAATCTGACCAACCGCTATGAAGCGGTGATGAACAGCGGCAAAAGCGATGAAGGTGAAGGTGTTGCTTACGAAATTCAATACCGGGTTTTCCCTCATGGACGCAATGGCCACAAGTCCAGCTGGATTGAAGATGCCGGAAAATGGTTTGGCGATGAAAGCGGAAAACCGGCCAAGGCCCAGGGTATTATCCGTTTATTCGACGAGCGCCATCAGCGCGAACAGGAGCTGGCGTATTTAAGTTCGTATGATCCGCTCACCGGGCATATGAACAGATTGCGCTTGAGCGAAACCCTTGAAGAAGCTCTGAAAACATCGGAAAAAACGCGCCAGCCATGTGCGTTTCTGCTGGCCGCTATCAATAATATTGCCATGGTCAATGATGCCTACGGTTTTGATGTCGCCGACCAGGTGATTGCAGCTGTGGCCAACCGGATTAAGGGAAAATTGCGCGGTGGCGACACCATGGGCCGATATGCCGGCAACAAATTCGGCATCCTGCTGACAAATTGCAATGACGAGGATATGCGTATTGCCGCCGGCCGGCTTGATGAAGTAATCCGCGGCGCCGTGATTGAAACCGATGTCGGGCCGGTTTCTGCGGCAATTTCTCTCGGCGGTGTTGTTATGCCGCGCCATGCCCATTCCGCCCAGGAAGGCATGGTACGGGCGGAAGAAGCTTTGGGGCAGGCCAAGCAGCGCCACATGGACCATTTCGTTCCTTATGAGTTTTCGAGCAAAAGAGAATCGTTGAGAAAACGAAATGTCATGTTTGCCGATGAGATAATTTCCGCTCTTAATGATCGCCGCTTGCGCTTGGGGTTCCAGCCGATTGTCGAGGCGAAAACCGGCAAGCCTGCGCATTATGAGTGCCTGCTTCGACTGGTTAAACCCAACAACGAGATTGTTTCTGCCGGTCATTTCATACCGGTTGCCGAGCAATTGGGACTGGTAAGGCTTATAGATCACCGCGTTTTGGAACTGACCATAGAGGCACTGCTTTCAGCACCTCACGTCAATCTGACGTTCAATGTCTCCGGCCTGACGGCAACCGATCCCTCATGGTTGGCCAATCTTAAAGCCCTGATACACAGCAATCACCAGATCGCCGATCGATTGACGGTGGAAATTACCGAAACCGTGGCCATTAATGATATTGAGGAATCAACCAAATTTGTTTCCTCCCTGCGCGATCTTGGCTGCC
>CAZVAZ010000098.1:3729-8208 GCA_964625235.1 uncultured Hyphomicrobiales bacterium | reverse complement strand
GAAGAAGAGGTTGAAGCGCATCCCAGATACCGCTCTCCCAATCAATCAGCGTGCCATAGCAATCCATGGTGAGGGCTTTGTAGTCGCGTAACTCCTTTGCCATTTTAATCTCCATCAATCAGTGTTGTTGGCTTCATGATGACGTATGGTCACTGGCATGTCTTGTTTGAAAGTCGCAGCTTTTGTGCTGAAACTCTCTAGTCAGCGTGTCTGAATTTTGATGGTGATGATCCCATGTGGCGTTGAAAGGCGCGGGCGAAAGCGCTTTGGTCGCCGTAGCCGACCCGCAATGCGATTTCAGCGATGCTCAGCCTTGTTTTTTCCAACATCGAAGCGGCATTTTTTAGTCGAATTTCGGTGAGGTAGAGTTTTGGTGACAAGTTGACGTGCGATTTGAATTGTGTGTGCAGGCGGCTTTCGCTTACTCCTGCAGCGCGCGCAATGTTTTTAATAGTGAGAGGATCGCTGAAATGAGTCTCAATAAAATGCACGGCTTTTGTAAGCGTGGTTGGCAATGGTTCATTGCTCACGCCAACAGAGCGGGCAAGAGCATTTACCAGCATGTTGCCGGTCAGAGATTTGTCGAGGTTGCTGAAAGAGGTTTGTTGCATTTCAGTGGCGATAAAATTGCAATAACCCAGAAATGAGGCGTCGATTTCAACAAAAGGGTTTTCGCTAAACGCCCTCCAGAAATTGTTTGTTACGTTCTTTGGTGCTGGAATATCAATAATGAGAAACGAATTATTACCAGTACTGGCACAACTGTGAGCTTGACCAGAAGGAATGACAGCGGCCTTGGACGACATAACATTACTGGCCACACCATCAATTTCCATCTCCAATACACCTTCAACAGGCAGTACAAGTTGATGATGATCATGGACATGGGTCAGAATACAATGATCATAGTGTCTGAGGTCAATGTGGGTATTGGCTGATGATTTTTGCATGATGTGACATCCATTGCTCTGCAATTTGCCGAGACTACCACGTTTCCGATTTCTGAGCGACAGACATGAAAAACTCTCGCACCCATGTCGCTCTCGGGTTTGATCCGAAAGTCCATGGTTCGATCTGTCGATACGAGTCAAAGGTAATTGAGGATAGTTCAGAGGTATGGATCGTCGGATCAAGTCTGACGATGACGAGGATTGTTGTGCGGCTAATTCGCAAATCTGAAATGCATTATATCACCATCCACGACCACATACTCCTTACCCTCAAGGCGCATTTTTCCGGCTTCTTTGGCGGGTTGTTCGCCACCTAAAGTGACGAAATCATTGTAGCTTATGGTTTCGGCGCGGATGAAGCCTTTTTCAAAATCTGTGTGGATGACACCGGCGGATTTTGGCGCTTTTGTCTTTAAGGGAATGGTCCAGGCGCGGGCTTCTTTGGGGCCTACGGTGAAGTAGGTGATCAGGTGAAGCAGGTCATAGCCGGTGCGGATGAGGCGGTCGAGGCCGGGTTCGGCCAAGCCTAAATCGGCGAGATATTCTTTGGCGTCTTCGTCATCAAGCTGGGCGATTTCGGCTTCGATGTTGGCCGAGATGATGACGCAGGCGGCGCCTTGTTCAGCCGCGAATTTTTCGACCTGGGCGGAGAAATTATTGCCGCTTTCGCTGGCCTCTTCTTCGACATTGCAGACGTATAATACCGGTTTTGAGGTGAGCAGGTTTAAGGCGTTGAAAGTGGGTTTTTCATCGTCGCTGACCTCCAGTGTGCGAGCAGCTTTACCGTCCTGCAACAGCGGCAGGCAGCGCTCAATCAGCTTGAGGCTGGCAATGGCGTCCTTATCCTGGCTCCTGATTTTTTTCTCGAGCGTGGGAATGCGCTTTTCCAGGCTTTCAAGATCAGCCAGCATCAATTCGGTTTCAACGGTGAGGGCGTCTTCAACCGGATTAATGCGGCCTTCGACGTGGGTGATGTCGGTGTCTTCGAAACAGCGCAGCACATGGGCGATGGCGTCGACTTCGCGGATGTTGCCTAAAAACTGATTGCCGAGGCCTTCGCCTTTCGACGCTCCTTTGACCAGACCGGCGATGTCGACGAAGGAAAGCCGTGTCGGGATAATTTCCTTTGATTTGCCAATGCGGGCAATCTCGTAGAGCCGCGCATCGGGTACCGGCACCTCGCCGATGTTGGGCTCGATGGTGCAGAAGGGAAAGTTGGCCGCCTGTGCTGCCGCTGTTTTGGTCAGTGCATTAAAAAGGGTAGATTTGCCGACGTTGGGCAATCCGACTATTCCACATTTGAAACCCATGGGTTTTTACCTGTTGTTTTTAAATATTATCGCGCGGTGGTTTTGGTTTTGGCGGATGCAGGGTGAGGTGCACCTTGTTGGCGAAGGTTGCATCACTGTCGCTCACCAGCAAGTCGATGTTTTTGGCAATTGCGTCAATCATCGGGTCTACCCACTGGCGATCGAGCTTTGAGAAATCCTTGAGCACATGGGAATGGACCTCACCACGATTGCCGGGATGACCAATGCCGATGCGCATGCGGCGAAAATCCGGCCCGAGATGCCTCACAAGCGATTTGAGGCCATTATTGCCTGCAGTACCGCCACCTGCTTTCATGCGAAATTTTCCAGCCTCAAGATCGAGTTCATCATGGATAATTACGATATCTTCAGGTGCGAGTTTGTAGAATTGTGCAGCTTCTCCAACCGAGCGGCCTGATTCATTCATGAATGTATGTGGCTTTAAAACCAGCACTTTGTCTGCGCCAATCCGGCCTTCGCAAATGTCACCCTGAAATTTACGTCGCGCAGGACCCAGCCCATGGCGGTGGATTATTTCATCCACCACCATGAAGCCGATATTGTGTCGGTTGTTACTGTATTTCGAACCTGGATTGCCAAGCCCGACCAACAGAAGCATCGCGCGCCTCGCAAGCTAGAGAAGAGCCGGTAAAGAACAGCTTTTCAGGCTATTCTTCGCTGGTTTCCTCTTCAGTTGTTTCTGCTTCTTCGCCTTCAACTTCTTCACCATCAGCAGCTTCTTCATCGGCACCGTCTCTGTCGAGGCCGGCAGGTGCGGCAATTGTGGCAACGGTAAAGTCACGATCCGTAATCGTCGGTTCCACGCCATCGGGCAGGGTGATGGCAGAAATATGAATGGAATCACCAAGCTCAAGGCCGGTAAGGTCGGCATCAAACTGCTCAGGAATAGACTCAGCCGGGCAGGTGACTTCAACCGCATAACGTACAACGTTGAGCACGCCACCCAGTTTAAGGCCGGGGCATTCTTCTTCGTTGATGAAGTTGACGGTGACCTCAATGGTGATTGTAGCGCCTTTGGCAAGGCGGAGAAAATCCACATGCATGGGAAAATCGCGAACCGGGTCAAACTGGACATCACGTGGAATAACGCGGGTTTTGTTGCCACCAACGTTGATCATGTAAAGCGTGTTGAGGAAGTTGCCGGTCTGCACCTGCATATTCACGGTCTTGTATTCAAGTGAAATCGGTTCAGGATCTTTTTTGTCACCATAGATAACGGCTGGTACGCGGCCTTGACGGCGGGCTTCGCGGGCGGCCCCCTTGCCTACCCGTTCGCGCACAGCGGCGTCCAGTTCAATAATGTCTGCCATTTGTGTATGTCTCCGAAAATTCCGGCATTTGCCGGTGATTATTAGATGGTTGCAGCGCCTCCTCCAGGGGGGATCAGCGCCAGATTGATGCGGGCTTATAACGCTATGAGCCTAACTTGGCAATCAAAATGACCGATGCCTAATAGAACAGGCTGGAGACTGATTTTTCAGCAGCTGTGCGGCCGACGGCTTCGCCCATCAGCGGGGCGATGGAAAGGACGCGGATGTTCTTTGATACGCGCACGGCTTCTGTCGCCTGAATAGTGTCGGTGATGATGAGGTTTTTCAACTTTGAAGCAGTGATGCGGGCAACAGCACCGCCAGATAAAACGCCATGGGTAATGTAGGCGGTAACGTCGGTAGCGCCCTGGGCGAGAAGGGCATCGGCTGCATTGCACAAGGTGCCGCCGGAATCAACGATGTCATCAATCATGATGCAGGATTTTCCCTCAACCTCACCGATGATGTGCATGACTTCTGAATCACCGGCACGTTCACGGCGTTTATCGACAATGACCAGGGGTGCGCCCAAGCGTTTTGCCAGCCCGCGGGCTCTGACAACGCCGCCCACATCAGGGGAGACGACAACGGAAGAACTTGCGTCAAACTTATCACCGATGTCGCGTATCATGACCGGAGCTGCAAACAGATTATCGGTTGGAATGTCAAAGAAGCCCTGTATCTGCCCGGCATGGAGATCGAGGGTTAAAACCCGGTCAGCACCGGCGTGGGTAATCAGATTTGCCACCAGCTTGGCAGAAATCGGCGTGCGCGGTCCGGGTTTTCTGTCCTGGCGGGCATAGCCGAAATAGGGCATAACAGCGGTAATCCTACGGCCCGAAGCGCGGCGCACAGCATCAATCAGAATGAGCAGTTCCATCAGATGGT
>CAZVAZ010000098.1:0-3629 GCA_964625235.1 uncultured Hyphomicrobiales bacterium | reverse complement strand
CGGCCCGAAGCGCGGCGCACAGCATCAATCAGAATGAGCAGTTCCATCAGATGGTCGTTAGCTGGAAATGATGTGGACTGGATGATGAAAACATCTTCACCGCGGACATTTTCCTGTATCTCGACAAATATTTCCATATCCGCAAACCGGCGGACAACGCATTTTGTCAAAGGCACGTTCAAGTATGTGGCGATGGCTTCGGCCAGAGCCGGATTGCTGTTACCGGAAACTAGTTTCATTATATGATACTTTTCGTGCCTGGTGCATGGTGCTTAGCCCAAGTGTTCTATCAAGACTGCCCCAGGCATGCAATCTCCAACAGCGTCAGAAAAATTAAAACGTGGATATTTTCTGCACCATGGAATTTCAGCGCTGTGATACCCGAACAGTTTCGGGGATAATCCCGGCAATATCTCCCGCGGCCGCCTGGGTTGCCGCAACGGCGATCTGGCCCCATGAATCTGCAACCAGGCCTGCTTCAACCTTGTTTTTCTGCTGCACCAGGCCAATTCTCTTGCCAGAGGTATTGTTGAGGTTCCAATTGATTTCTATCACCCGCTGGCGTTGGTTGACGGGGCCCATTTTGACGATGCCTACCAGTTTCAACGATGAGGAGGTGGCTTTGTCGGTGATGCGCACGCCATTTGAGCGCAAGGCACGCTTGATTGATCGGGTCAATTCAGCATTGGCCCGGGCTGAAGCACCTGTAACGGGCACAACCTGCACCATGGTTTGCTGTTTCTTTTGCTCATCCGGTGTCAAAGAGCGTGCTGTAGCAACACTTGCGGTGCTGTTTGGTGCATTGCCGCTGTGTGGACGTGCCAGGGCTGGTTGAGCGAGCCGGGGAGAAGACAGTTTTGCTGTACGCGCGCGCGGCTTTTCGGGTGTTTTATAAAGCGAGCGGGAAATCGATTGGCGCGCAGCAACGGATGAGGCTTCGGTGCGCAGAACACTGGCATTGCGTACAGCGCTGGGCGGCGGCAGGCTGACTTCGCGAATACGATAGCCCTGCCGGCTGAGCCATGACGCCAGACCGGAGGTTGCGTGAGCAGCGATGCGCTGTATGGTTTTGGCACTGAGTTGAGCTGAGTTTTGATCGTTTAAGGATTTTTGGGAAACATCTTCTCCGGCGACGCGTAATAGTCGTTTTTTCCTTTTGTCACTCACATCCCAGACGTAAGCCACCGCCGTGTCCGGGCCATAGGGTGCAACTTTCAATGTTGCTTTGATGAATACAGCGGCTTTACCCTTTTTGTCTGCTCCAGCCGAAAGCCCACGTTTGCGGGCTTCACGGATGAACTGGCGTCTCAGGCTTTGGGAATTTTCTGTCGATAGCCCGTTGATTTTTGCCAGCTGTATGGCGGGCGGGGTTTTGAGCAATTGGGTGGAGAACAGTTTTGGCTCTTTGCCAAATGGCTGGCTGCTGCCGGAACAGGCGCCAAGGGTGACGGCAAGGGCAACAAGAACCAAGATGAGGCGTAAATTGCGCAATTGCAATCTCCTGAAAACGAATCACTTAAAGCACCTGTTGTCCAAGGAGTAATCCTATTTGACAATAAGGTCCAGTGGCGAGGATGACAGAGGTTCAGGATTATTATTCGTGGTGATGTAAGACCGCCCCAGTGTCATGGCCGTGTTGGTGTCGCTGTCCATGAGAATCATATGGGCAAACAGCACCATGTCGGGCACGATTTCAAAATCATTTTTGGCGTAAAACATCGGTGCATCCATCCATGAGGGTGTGAATTTTGCTCCCAGTGAATAGCCACAGGCATTGAGCCGATGGGCTTTGAGACCGGCCTTGTCCATGATTTTTGCGTGCGCGCTGAAAACATCTCCGGCACTGTGGCCGGGCGTCATGGCCGCTTCACATGCGTTGAGTGCCTCAAGGGCTGCGGCATGCATTTTCAGGTGTTGTTGATTTGGGGTGCCAATCACAATCGTGCGCATGGAAGCTGCATGATAGTGGCGGTAGACCCCGGCCCATTCCAGTGTCAGCTGGTCCTGGAAATTCAATTTGCGGCGACCGGATTTGTAGCGGCACAGGAGCGCATCAGCGGCTGAACCGATAATGAATTCATTGGCGGGGTAATCGCCGCCGCCTTTGAAAATCTCATTGTGCATGGCCGCCAGAATGTCGCCTTCATCTGCGCCTGCATATGTGACTTCAACGGCTGCACTCAAGGCTGCATCACCGAGTTCTCCGGCGCGGCGCACATAGGTCAATTCAGCAGCACTTTTTACGGCTCTTACGGTGGTAACAAGGGTGGATGCGTCTTTGGTTTTACAAAATCCTTCAAGGCTTTGATCAAGTGCCTTGCCGTAATGTGCCGTGAGGCCATAGGAGTTGTATTCAACGCCTAAGTTTTTGTTTTGAGCGCCCAAATCCTGCAACATGTGCTTGAGTTGATCCACCGGACTTGCTCCGGCTTCATCTGTCCAGATGCGGATGTCATTCAAGGTAGAGGTGTGCCGGGCCTGACGGAAATCAGCCGAGCGCGTGAGCAGGGCCATGGTGCCATCGGCTGACAGATACAGACATTGGAAAAAACAGAAACCAAAGGTGTCGTAGCCGGTGAGGTAATACATGCTCTCCTGTTGAAAGATGAGCATGCCATCGAGGCCCTGGCCGGTCATTTTCGTGCATACTTGTTTGATGCGGGCGTTAAATTCCTCAGGGTCGAAATGAAGGGCCATATGTGGGCTCCCGGCTTTAAATTAGAGTGATAACGGAAATCTGGCGACCGTAATCTTCTTCGCGGCTGTGGGTGGCGCGTCGGTAGCTGAAGAATTGATCTTCGTGGGCATAGGTGCATTTTTCAACCCAACTCGCCGCAGAGATATTTGCGCGTTCAAGTCGCTGGATCAAATATCCCGGCAGGTCAAACATACAGTGTTTTTCGCGCGAGCTTGGCATGAAAAATTGCTGGTGGCTTGCATCCTGCTCGAGAAAGTTTTCAATGAATTCAGGACCGACTTCATAAGCCCTTTGGGAAATGGTCGGGCCAATAACGGCAACGATTGCAGAACGTTGGCTCCCGAGATTTTCCATGGCAGTGATAATATTGTCGGTGATGCCTGCTACTGCGCCGCGCCAGCCTGCGTGTGCGGCCCCAATGACACGGGAGTTTGTGTCGGCAAACAGCACCGGTGCGCAATCAGCGGTTAAAAGCCCCAGGCCGATATTGCTGACATTTGTGACCATGCCGTCGGCTTTGGGTGGTTCTGTAATGTCCCAGGGTTCAGTTACTGTTATGACGTCAGGGGAATGATGCTGATAAGCGGTAAGCAGTTGTGCGGGGGCAAGGTTGAGGCGGGCGGCGACTGTGGCGCGGTTTTTTAAAACAGTTTGCCTGTCATCATCCGAGCCCAATCCGCAATTAAGAGACGTGTAAAGCCCCTGGGACGCACCATTTTTACGCTCAAAAAAGCCATGGCGAATGCCGGGTATTTGAGTGAGGGTTTGAGCTTCAACCATTTTAAGTCACAAAACTCCGGTCAGGTAAACGGGGCGGGTGGTGCTGTATTCTGGGCAGCGATGACCATGACTTTAAATAACTCGCCCATCTGGTCCGCCGCTGTCAGGCGGGCTGCTGCTGTTTTGATATCACGGGTTTGAGCGGGAGTGG
>CAZVAZ010000097.1:0-8290 GCA_964625235.1 uncultured Hyphomicrobiales bacterium | reverse complement strand
CCAGCCCGTCAATGCCATCCATGAAATTATACAGGTTGATGAGCCACAGACCGGCAATGACGGTTGCGCCTACGCCAATATAGCCCCACTGCCAGACGACGCCTGATAATTCAATTGATGCAACCGGCCCAAGCCAGAATACCCCCCAGATGAGGCTTGCTGTCTGGGCTGCGGCCTTGAGCCATGGTGATACGGAATTGAGATCATCGAGATATCCGGCCAGCGCGATGATGCCGCCTGCTCCGGCCAGAGCAATGAACACGTTATCGGGCATCAGGCTGGCGGCATATAAAATGAAAATGCCTGCGTAAAAAGCTATAATGAAGGCAAGACCACCACCGCGCGGGGTTGGTATTGTGTGTGAGCTTCTCTCATTTGGCACATCGAGAGCGTGCTGGCGTTTGATAATGAACCCGCACAAAACAGCGGAAATCGTAAAAGAAGCGAGCAAGAGAAGATACATCTGGATCACGTCCGATTGTGGCTGGATAAGATATTTTTCAGAGTCTCTCGCAATTCGTCATCAAAGCTCTTTGGTGGCGTCCAGGACAGCGTGGTGCGGGTGTATGTATCATCAACTTCCAGTGATCCAAAGAGGCGATTGGCATACCCGGATATCACCGGCAGGCGCTTTAAAATCTCCTGCACCGGTTTGGGCAAGGCAAACAGGTTTATTTTAACGCCCATAGCACCAGCGATTTTGCGCAACAACTCCTCGCTCGACACCGAGGGCTGGTCAGCAATGAGGAAGGTTTTTCCCCCAGCCTTATCATGGTCCATGAGGCACATCAAAAGATCGACGGCATTTTCAAGGCCGACCAGAGAGCGCTTGTTGTTTGGCGCTTTAAATGGAAGCGGCATGCCTTTTTGAACCAGGCCTATCAGTCTGCCAAAATTACCGGAGACACCAGCACCAAAGGCGAGAGGAAAGCGTACAATTGCCAGTTCAAGCCCATGTTGGTCAGCAATCGCACCGGCATGCTGTTCAGCGAGAAACTTGGAGCGGGCATAGGCTGTTTGCGGGTCTGGTTGAGAATGTTGATTAAAGGGCTCTGCCCCGCTCAGTTCTCCCAGCACCTTGATTGTGCTGGTCATGATGACACGTTTGACGCCTGCGTCCGCTGCCGCTGTCATTAATTGCAAGGTGCCTTTGGCGTTGACGCGGTCATAATCCTCATCGCTGATACCTGAATTTCTGCCTTCGCTCAGACCGGCGAGGTGATAGATTATATCAACCCCGTCCAGCGCCTCATTCCATTTAGTGTCGGGGCCGATGTCATTAATCAAAAAACACGGGACTTCCAGATCATTCATTAAAGACCTGACACAGGCGCGCACGTCAACACCGCCTTCTCGCAGCTTACCAATTAACGCGCGTCCCAGAAATCCGGTTGCTCCTGTTACCAGCACAACGGTCATTATCGCCCCTTAAATCAAGCCTCAATACCAAATGGTATACCAGTTAGCGATCATAATTTGTTAATTTGGTTTGTTAAATTTAGAGTTTTAGAAACCTTGCGCAAGTCTCGCTATAGCGCTAGATTGGCGTCAATTTTATTTACACAGGATTTAAAAACGTGGCTTTAGAACTCCCTGATCTCCCTTATGCTTATGATGCACTGGGTACTTATATGTCAGCTGAAACGCTGGAATTTCATCATGACAAGCACCATAATGCTTACGTAGTGAACGGTAACAAACTGCTTGAAGGTTCAGGCCTTGAGGACAAATCCCTGGTGGAAATTGTCCAGGGCTCATTTGGCTCCAACGCCGGATTGTTCAACAACGCCGCACAACATTACAATCATCTGCATTTCTGGAACTGGATGAAGCCCAATGGCGGCGGTGCTATTCCCGGCAACCTCGAGGCCAGGATTATTGAAGATATGGGCTCGGTTGACGAGTTCAAGGCAGCGTTTACAACCGCGGGTCTCACCCAGTTTGGCTCAGGCTGGGCCTGGTTGGCTCTCAAAGAAGGCAAGCTCGAAGTCATGAAAACCGCCAACGGTGAAAACCCGCTGGTGTTTGGGGCTGTACCTTTGCTTGGCTGTGATGTGTGGGAGCATTCCTACTATATCGATTACCGCAATGCCCGACCTGATTATATCAAAGTCTTCCTCGATAATCTGGTCAATTGGGACTATGTGACCGAGCTGTTTGAAGCGGCAGGTTAAATTCGCGACAGGAGTTGGGCCAGCACTTTGGTTTCGTCAGCAGAAAATCTGCTGGCGAAGTGGCGGGCTATTGCCGCTTCATAGGCTGGCCACATCTCCTTTCGCAATTTGCGCCCTTTTGCGGTAATGCAGACAAAGGATCCGCGCCCGTCGTTGGCGCAGGATTTGCGACTTACCAGAGCCTGTTTTTCCATGCGGTCTATCAGACGCGACAGGTTGGGTTTGGGCAGGAGTAATTCGGCGTTGAGATCGCCATGGCGCAGGCTGCCATTGTTGGTTCGCTCAAGTTCGAGCAAGACATCATACCAGACCAGCGGCGGAAAGCCGTTTTGCTTCAAATCCAACTCGACACCCTCCAGTGCGGTTTTCTGAGCACGGATGAGCCTTGACCAGGCGGTAATGGCGGTGGCATCTTTGATTTTTGTCATAGATGATCATTGCAAAATGTTAGTTGCATTTACAACTACTTATTTCTATATAGTTGTAAATGCAACTAACAAAGGCGAAACCGATGCCGAAATCAAACACTGGTGAATTGGTCCTGATCTCTCACACACTGTGCCCATATGTACAGCGCGCAGCCATTGCGCTGACTGAAAAACACATCGATTTCACCCGGGTATTTATTGATTTGTCCAACAAACCAGATTGGTTCAAGGCGATATCACCGCTGGGGAAAGTTCCGCTCTTGCAGGTGGGCGATGAGGTAATATTCGAATCAGCCGTTATTCTGGAGTACATCGAAGATACAACTGATCACCCTTTGCATCCCGTAAACGCTCTGGAACGCGCCACGCACCGGAGCATGATTGAATTTGGCTCCAGCATTCTCAATTCCATCGCCGGGTTTTATTCCGCCGGTGACAAGCAGGCGTTTGATACAAAAGTTGTTGAACTTGGCAAACGGTTTTCCTGGCTGGAAAATCGTCTCACCGGTGAGACATATTTTTCCGGAGAAAATTTCAGCCTTGTGGATGCAACCTTCGGGCCGGTGTTTCGATATTTCGACCTGTTTGACCAGATTAGCGATTTTGGCATCCTGAGCGACAAGCCGAAGATTTCAGCATGGCGTACAGCCCTTGCCCAACGGGCCTCGGTGCGCAATGCCGTTGTCGCGGAATACCCTGAACTGCTGCGCGAGTTTGTGAAAAAGCGCGGGTCTTATTTGTCGCAGTTACTGGGACAATCCGAGGTTATTTTGCCGCCTGAGCCACAATCTTCGCGATAATCTGATCAAGTTCTTTTGCCATCTTATCGAGTGCAGGGACTTTATATGCGCCAAAAACTGCAGTTGCGGTGCGATACGTCAATTTAGCGGTTTTATCTGCATTTTCAGTAATATAGAGGCGCAATGGTGCTTCAATTCCCGCCGCTTCGCTGGCTTTTAACATGCGCACGGCAAAATATGGATTGAAGATCATCACCACCCGGTTTCCCGGTATAGTGACGCCAATGGCCTTGGCGCCACAGGTGGCACAGGCTTCGGCAACTATTCCCATTTTGTTGGCGCGAATGGCTGATTTAAGCTTTTTCAGGTAGCTGTTAAAAGGCTGGCCCGTCTCAATAATTTCTGCCCCGGAAATTGCCGTATCACCGGATGCCCAGGCACTTTGGATGCCGAGGGCAAATATGATGAATAAAACTGTTAAACGCATTTGTTCACTTCCCTTTTTCTTCCCCCGTTAAAATCCCTTTTTAATTGTTCCCAGCAATCCTCTTACCAATGCCCGGCCAATCTGGGTTCCCATTGATCTGAGAACGGAATTGACCACTGATCGGGTGGTCGACTGGGCACGTGAGCGGCGGCGCGGGCTGGTTTTTGGCACCGAAAAAGAGCCGCGCTTTTTAGTTTTTGCTTTGGTCTCGGCTTTTTGCCGGGCTTCTTCAGCCTCCGCCTTGGCCTCGGCACGTTTGGCCAGGATCTCATAGGCTGAAGTGCGATCTACGGCTTCGTCATAGACACCATAGACAGGGCTGTCTTTCATCACCGCTTTACGTTCTTTTGGCGTGATCGGTCCCATGCGCGAAGACGGTGGTCTGATTAATGTGCGCTGGACAACGGACGGCACACCTTTTTTCTCCAGCGTTGACACCAGTGCCTCACCGACGCCCAGTTCCATAATCACCCGATTGACGTTGAATTCCTTGTTGGGGCGGAAAGTTTCAGCAGCGGCTTTCACCGCTTTTTGGTCGCGCGGGGTGAAAGCGCGCAAGGCGTGTTGAACCCGGTTGCCCAATTGGCCCAACACCGCATCAGGTACATCAAGCGGGTTTTGGGTAACAAAATAAACGCCGACGCCCTTGGAGCGGATAAGGCGGACAACCTGTTCGACCTTTTTCAGCAGCACTTTGGGCGCTTCGCTGAATAGCAAATGCGCTTCATCAAAGAAAAACACCAGTTTGGGCTTATCCGGATTGCCAACCTCGGGCAGCTCTTCGAACAGTTCCGACAACATCCACAACAAAAATGTGGCGTAGAGCTTGGGCGACAACATCAGTTTGTCGGCCGCCAGAATATTGATATAGCCGCGACCATCATTTGTGGTGCGCATTATATCAGAGATATCTAGGGCCGGTTCACCGAAAAACATATCCGCGCCCTGGTCTTCAAGGCTCAACAGGCGGCGTTGAATGGCCCCCACCGACATTTTGCTGACCGCCCCATATTGCATGGTCAACTCCTGGGCGCGCCCGGCCACATGCACCATCAGTGCGCGCAGGTCTTTCATATCCAGCAGGGCCAGTTTTTCATCATCCGCCAGACGGAAGGCAATATTCAATACCCCTTCCTGGGTTTCATTTAATCCCAGCAGCCGCGCCAGCAACAAGGGTCCCATTTCAGAAATCGTGGTGCGGATAGGATGGCCCTGCTCACCAAACAGATCCCAGAAAACAACGGGGAAATCCTCGTAAACATACTCGGCATCAAAGCCGATGGTTTTGGCCCGCTCTTCAAGAAAATCCTTACTCTCCCCCGCCATTGACAGACCTGCAAGGTCGCCCTTGACGTCGGCGCAGAAAACCGGCACGCCCTGTTTGGCAAAACCTTCGGCCATGATCTGCAAGGTGACGGTTTTACCGGTACCGGTTGCCCCGGCAATCAGGCCGTGGCGGTTGGCGAGTTTTAAATTAAGCACCTCAGTCTTAACACTGGTGCCAAGATAAATCGTATTGTCGGGTCCCATAGCAATCCTTAAGCATTTGAATTTTCTGCACTGTAACGAGATTTGCCGCCACAATGCAAACACATGTCTTGAAGAACATGCAACACGCATGCAATATGTGCAAAGAAACATATACATTAACCGGAGAAAAACTAATGGAAGAACTTATCGGTCGCATTGTTGCCGCCACTGGAATTGACGAAGCCCTGGCGAAAAAAGCCATCGGCATTATTCTGCAACTGGTAAAATCAGAAGGCCCTGAGGATAAAGTCGGAGAATTGTTCGCAGCCCTGCCCGGTGCATCAGAATTTGCCGATGAATTTGGCGACAGCGGTGGCGGCGGGCTTATGGGAACGTTTGGTGGCGGGGCAATGGCGGCTTTGGGCAAGCTTCAAAGTGCCGGCATGAGCATGGGCGATATTCAAACTGCCGGTAAAGAAGTGATCGGATACGCCAAGGAAAACGCCGGTGAAGAACTGGTGGGCGATGTGGTCGGCTCAATTTCCGGCCTTGGCGGTTTCGTCTAAAGCATAGGACAGGAACCCTTGGGAATTTTTGCAAAAGACGCTATAATTGTGCAGTGCAAAAAACCTAAGGTTTAGCGATGAGCGATTTTTCTCTTGGTGGCGAATTTCCCCGACCGGACCACGATGACTGGCTTGGACTGGTGGAAAAGACCCTGAAGGGTGCTGAATTTGACGAGCGTCTGGTGTCGCACACCTATGACGGCATCCGGGTTGAGCCGCTTTATTGCAACGATATTGATCGCCCGCATGATGTAGGGGTGCCGGGGGAGGTTCCTTTTCGCCGTGGCGGGAGGAATACATCAATCCACCTGTGCCAGAGTTTTTCCCATCACGACATTGACCAGACAAATAGGGAAATCCTTGATGATCTGGCTGGCGGTGTCACGGCAATTCGTCTGAAGATAGATGATGGCGTTTCCGGCGGCATAGCCGTTAACGGTATGTCTGATCTGGAGCGGGTGCTGGACGGTGTTTTCCTCGACATGATTCCGGTCGAGCTGGACGCTGGCGGGCGGGCAGTCGAAATGGCGAACCTGCTGGCAAGCCTGTGGCAAAATCGGCAGATCACAACCAAAGCGCAGGGAGCATTTTTAATTGACCCGATTGGGTTGATGGCCCGGCGCAATGAGGTCGAAGTATCCCTTGCGCACGCCATCGAGGTTGCGCAAAAGACCGCAACCTTAACGCCTGAGGTGACAGCATTATGCGTCGATATGCGCGGGGGGGCATCGGAAGTCCAGGAAATTGCCATTGCCGCAGCAACCGGCCTTGCCTATCTGCGAGCTATGGAACAGAATGGCATGGATCTGGGGGCTGCTGCCAAACAAATTTCCTTTCTGCTCAATGTGGATGCTGATGTGTTTCTAAACATTGCCAAGCTTAGGGCGTTCAGGGAAATCTGGGCTCAAATCACTGCGGCCAGTGGAATCAAGGCCCAATGTGCAAACATAAAACTGGAAACTGCCCGGCGCATGATGGCGGCGCGGGACCCCTGGGTGAATATGTTGCGGGTAACGTCCGCCTGTTTTGCCGCCAATGTTGGTGGGGCGTCGAGCCTTACCATTTCGCCTTATACTGAAGCACTGGGGCTACCCGATAGCTTTGGCCGCCGCATTGCGCGCAATACCCATATTGTCCTGCGGGAAGAAGCTCACCTGGCACAGGTTCATGACCCTGCCGGTGGCTCATGGTTCATAGAAAACCTCACTGATCAGATGATTGAAAAAGCCTGGAGCCTGTTTCAGAAAATAGAGACTGAAGGCGGCATTGTTACCGCATTGAAATCAAACATGGTGCAATCAAAAATTGCCGAAGTTGAAGCAGAACGTCAGGATAATATAGAAACCGGAAAGGAAGTGCTGGTTGGTGTTAACCGGTTCGAAAACACCGATGAGCAACCCGTACCCGTTCTCAGTGCCGGGGGTGACAATGAGTAATATTCCTGATTTTTCAAATCTCTCCTTTAAACGCGCAGCCGCCACAACAAAAACCGCCGGCCATGAAGGTATATGGTCCACACCTGAAGGCATTGATGTCAAACCGGCTTACGCCCGCAGTGACGTTGACGGGCTGGATTTTCTGGGCACCTATCCCGGCATTGCACCATATTTGCGCGGGCCCTACCCCACCATGTATACGACGCGACCCTGGACGATACGCCAGTATGCGGGGTTTTCAACGGCTGAACTTTCCAATGCATTTTACCGGCGCAACCTGGCGGGTGGGCAAAAAGGCCTCTCCATCGCCTTTGATCTGGCCACACATCGCGGTTATGATTCCGATCACCCCCGCGTTATTGGTGATGTTGGCATGGCCGGGGTGGCGATTGATTCAATCTATGATATGCGGATTTTGTTTGATGGCATTCCGCTTGATCAGATGAGCGTGTCGATGACAATGAACGGAGCTGTCATTCCCATTCTGGCGTTGTTCATTGTGGCAGGTGAAGAACAGGGTGTGCCGGTTGAAAAGCTTACCGGTACAATCCAGAACGACGTGCTCAAAGAGTTTATGGTGCGCAATACCTATATTTACCCGCCCAAACATTCGATGAAAATCATCGCCGATATTTTCTCGTTCACGTCGAAAAACATGCCCAAGTTCAACTCGATATCGATTTCCGGCTACCATATGCAGGAGGCCGGGGCGAGTGCTGATCTGGAACTGGCCTACACGTTAGCCGATGGGCTGGAATATGCCCGCACCGGTGTTGCTGCCGGGTTGAACATTGATGATTTTGCTCCGCGTCTGTCGTTTTTCTGGGCCGTGGGCATGAATTATTTCATGGAAGTTGCCAAGCTCAGGGCGGCACGCATGTTGTGGGCCAGGATGATAAAACCGTTTGAGCCCAAAGATGCAAGATCGTTGAGCCTGCGCACCCACTGCCAGACCAGCGGCTGGAGCCTGACCGCACAAGATGTCTTTA
>CAZVAZ010000096.1:0-8319 GCA_964625235.1 uncultured Hyphomicrobiales bacterium | reverse complement strand
TCACCCAAAACAAAATACCGGCTTAAAGTTTCCGCCGAAATCACATCCATCGCCGCCAGCAACCCCAGAGCAATCGGCAGATCATAATGACTGCCCTCTTTGGGCAGGTCCGCTGGCGCAAGATTAACCGTGATACGTTTTGGCGGCAAAGCCAGACCAATGGCATTCAAGGCTGCACGCACACGCTCGCGACTTTCCGCCACCGCCTTATCAGGCAGGCCCACAAGCGTAAAAGCCGGCAAACCCGGTGCCATCTGCACCTGAACATCAACAACGCGCGCCTCAATACCCTGAAAAGCAACCGTATTAATATGCGCAACCATAATGCCCTCCCGCCAAACTCTAGCGCGAAGCATAGGCTACTTTAATCCGCATGACAAGAACAATTAGGGAACAAAACTTTAATCCAACCGCTTTTCAATCGCATCCCAGATCAGTGCGGCAATGTCGGGGCCGCCGAAGCGTTTGATTTCGCAGATACCGGTGGGCGAGGTTACGTTGATTTCGGTGAGGTAATCACCGATGACATCAATGCCGACAAAAATCAGTCCGCGTTGGCGCAAAATCGGTGCCATGGCGGTGCAGATTTCCATGTCACGCGCCGTTAAATCCACATCTTCAGGCCTGCCGCCCACATGCATGTTGGAGCGGGTTTCACCTTTTGCCGGTACGCGATTAATGGCGCCGGCCACCTCGCCATCAATCAGGATGATACGCTTGTCCCCGGCGCGTACCTCTGACAAATATTTCTGGGCAATCATCGGTTCGGGCATCATGCCGTTAAACAGCTCAACGATTGAGGCGAGGTTTTCATCACCCTCGCGCAACCTGAAAACCCCCTGGCCGCCATTACCGTAGAGAGGTTTGACGATGATATCCTTATGTTTGTCTTTGAATTGCCGGATTTTGATCTCATCGCGGGTAATAAGAGTTGGCGGCATAAATTCGAGAAAATCGGTGACAAAAATCTTTTCCGGCGCATCTCTCACCGAGCGCGGATCATTAACCACCAGTGTTTCGGGGTGAATACGCTCAAGCAGATGGGTGGCTGTAATATAAGACATATCAAACGGTGGATCCTGACGCATCAACACCACATCAACCTCGGCCAGATCCTGTTCATACATCGCGTTTAAGGAAAAATGATCACCCTTTATATCGCGCACCTCCACATCACATCCGCGCGCACTCAGCCTGCCATCTTGAAAACTTAATGCGTCTGTCAGGTAGTAAAACAGGGAATGGCCGCGGCTTTGCGCTTCCAACATCATGGCAAAGGTTGAATCGCCACTGATATCAACGGCCTCTATAGGGTCCATCTGAACCGCAATTTTTAAATTCATGAGATTATTTCTTACTGTTGCTTAAGCGTTTGCCATATCTGACATCTATTATCCTGTCATGTCCACAAATGCATTTTCAATATGCAACGGCCAGCGCCACGGCGCCAGCAGGACCACATCGAACCTCATTGCCTGCGGATTACCGCGCTGGTTTTTCAGGGCCCAGTATTGTGCGGCGCGTATAATTCTCGATTGCTGTCTCGACGTGATGGAAAAAGCTGCATCATCCAGTTCAGCGCGGTATTTCACCTCAACAAAGGCCACAAGATTACGGCGGACAACAATCAGATCAATCTCGCCTGCGGGGCATTTATAGCGCCGGGCAACAGGGCGATAGCCCTTTAGCAGCAAAAAAATCAACGCCAGCCACTCCGCCCGCTTACCGGCAGCATAAGTGACATGGCGATGGTGCCGGGCCTTTTTGGGTATCATTTTTCCAGCGCCCCCGAAAGGCTTAACGCCCGTGTATAGATTTTACGCCGGGCAATACCGGTGATTGTTGCCACTTGGGCTACCGCCTCTTTCAGGCTTGTTGAGTGCAGGTGCTCAAGAATAAGGGCGTCAATTTCATCGGCTTCAAATGATTTTTCTGCAGGTGGTTCGATAATAACAACGATCTCGCCTTTGACGCGCTCAACGCTGCCAAATTTTTCGATAAGCTGGTCAATCGCCCCCCGGCTGACTTCTTCATAGAGTTTGGTCATCTCACGCGCAACAACGCCCTGACGCGGACCCAATACGTCAAGAACATCGCGCAGCATTTTTATAAGACGCGGACCGGTTTCCAGAAACACCAGGGTGGAGTTAATCCCCGACACTTCGCTCAAAACCTGGCGGCGAGCATGGGTTTTTGCCGGAAGAAAACCCAGAAACAAAAACCGGTCGCTTGGCAGCCCGGCAATGCTCAAAGCAGCTATTGGAGAAGACGGACCGGGAACGCTTAGTATTTTAACGCCAGCGCCAGCCGCCTCACGCACCAGTTTAAAGCCCGTGTCCGATATCAAAGGTGTCCCGGCATCAGAAATGAGAGCAATGGCAGCTCCTGATTTGAGTTTTTCAACAACCTGCGGCCGCACCCGGGCAGCATTGTGGTCATGATAGGCGATACAATTGGTGGAAATCTCGTAGTGCGCCAGTAATTTTGCACTGACGCGGGTGTCTTCGCACAAGATCAGATCAGCTGATTTCAGCACATTGACGGCACGATAGGTAATATCCGCCAGATTGCCGATGGGCGTTGCGGTTACATACAATCCCGGCTGCAGGCTTTTCGCCGGCTCTGTGGGTTTTGACATTATTCACTCTAACTCATCGACAGGAACAATCTTGTCCTATACAATTGCGGAAGTTCAGGTATTATTACGATAATCTGTTGTGAACAGGAAAGCAGATAATCAGGGAAAGCCTTTGGGGGGTCAATGGCACCATACTTTATTCGTGTTCAAACACGAAATAGACATGTTGTCAGAGCATCGATATGCCAATGTTCAATAAAGGAAAATCAGTGAAAGCCCTTAAATTTGTTACGGGGATTGTGCTGGCCCTTGGGCTGACAGCATGCGGGGGAAATTTTGGCTCCAGATCACTTTTCGGTGACGCTGAGGAGACACCGCAAAAACCAGTTGTAAATTCTCAAAATGCCGCCCGGGTGGCTCTGCTGGTGCCCTTGACCGGTCCCGGTAAAATAGGTGACATCGGGGCGGCTTTGAAGCAGGCCGGTGAACTGGCAATTTTTGATGCCGGTGGTGCCGAGGTTGTGCTTATTCCTCTCGATACCAAAGGCACACCGGAAGGTGCACGCGCTGCTGCCCAACAAGCTGTGCAGGAAGGTGCCGAGATTATTCTGGGGCCATTATTATCGGCCAATGTCGGACCGGTGGCCCAACAGGCAAGAGCCGGCAACATCCCTGTTCTGGCCTTTTCTTCGGACCGTAGGGTGGCTGGAAACGGCGTTTACTTGCTGAGTTTTCTGCCCGGCCAGGAGATTGCCCGGGTGGTCAATTATTCAGCCGGTAAAGGCGCGCAAGGCTTTGCCAGCCTCATTCCCCAATCCCCTTATGGCAACCTTGTGAATACGGCATTTGACCAGGCGGTAACAGCACGTGGCGGCAAAGTCCTGTCGGTGGAGCAATATGCCCGCAACTCCAAAAGTGCTGCCAAAAATATCGCAAGACTGGCGACATTCGCCAACTCCAGCCGCAGTGGTGTTGACGCGATTATCCTGCCCGAAGGCGGCTCTTTGTTATATGACATGGCGGCAATGCTGGAAAAAAGGGGTATCGACAAGGAAAAAATACGCCTGCTCGGCACTGGCCTGTGGGATGAGCCCGGCCTGTCGGCAATAAGAGCCCTTCACGGCGGCTGGTATGCCTCGCCCGATCCGGTTGCCAAAGCCGCATTCATCGCACGCTACAAAAACGCCTATAATAAATCGCCGCTAAGAATTGCCAGTCTCGCCTATGATGGTGTCAGTCTTGCTTCCATATTGGCGGCTTCCGAAAAAGGCCAGCGTTACAGTGCCGGACAACTAACCAACCCCGATGGTTTTGACGGAGTAGACGGCCTGTTCCGTCTCTTACGCAACGGCACCAACGAGCGCGCCCTGGCGGTGCTGGAACTGCGTCCGGGTGGTGCAGTCGTAGTAAGCCCGGCCCCGCGCCGGTTTAACACACCGCCATCTGGCTGATTTTAAGTAGCGTTCAAGATCTCTGCACGTCCGTTGTCGATATTTCGGTAAGCGGACATTGGTTTTTGACATGTCAAAAATGCCAGGCTTCAAAGCTGTGCGGATAAACCGACCTCCGAGCCGCCATCAATCTCTGGCTCAGCTGGTCCTGGTTTGATGTTCAATTGCCGCTTTGAGTGGTCCACAAGCGCAAATCGATCACCAGCTTTGTAGTTGCTGCCACGACCAGCAGAGAAAGCGCCGCCTTTGAAACCGTCTCCATCGTCCCCTCAATCATCATTGCGTGAACCACACTGCCTACCACGGTGACAGCAGCAAAAACTGTGTGAGAGAAGCGCCAGACATGCAACCTAAGGCGTAACCTCCGCCTCAGAAAACCCAGAAGCGCAGCCGCGAAGACCGTCCACATGGCAACCACTCCCCATGCAGAAAAAGACGTCGGCGATCTAAACAGAAGCGCGTCGATTACGTCAGGTGGGCTGGTGATCCAAAGGCCCGCCACATGCACCACAACGGCCACGACAATAAGGCTTCCGACGAGCCTATGCGCCTGCCGCGCGCGAAGGAAAGACAAGCCCGGCAGATACCCGCCCACCAACAAGGGCTGAACGAGCAAAAGCGCCATCGCTGCCACACCGGCAAAGCCGGCTGAAATATAGATCGGACCCCGCCAGGCCAACTGCGGACTCATTGCCGCGGCGGCGATTGGGATCGCGATTGCAGCTGTGAGTGCGACCCAGATAAGGGCCTTGCGGGTTTGGCTCATTATCTCGGTACCAGCGCTGATCAGGCGGGTATAAGAACGAAGTCTGCGTTGAGCGTGGTATCCTTCGAGCTTGCCATCACAGGGCGCAGGAAGACCTTCTCAAAATCACCGCTGTCATAGGCCAGGTGCCCGTGCGCCTGGCCAAATGCTGGCACGATCTGCGGCATATCCAGGCTGAATTTTCCGTTTGCATCGCTCAGCGTAGCGCCATGGCTTTGCGGATTGCTCTCATATCCTTCAGTTGTGTGGGCCCATATCTGGATGCGCTGGCCAGCAAGCGGTGCGCCGTCACCGGCGCGGCGTACGGTGCCAGTCATAATAAAGCCGCCGCCACCAATCCGCTTCACGATTGGTGCCCCGGGTTGGTAGTTGTTGGCACCGCCACGCATAGTGGGCGTCGGCGCGAGACCTTGGGCAGTAGCGGGAACAATAAGACTGGCGGCACCAGCTGCCACAATACTGCCGCTGGCTGCGAGAATGGTCCGGCGAGTAAACATAGAGGTGGTCATTTCTAAAGTTCCCGTCATAGGATCGGTTGCCCTATCCATCCAACTGGAACAGATGAGCCTTCTCATGAAAAGATAGCACATTTGCGATCTTTTGTGAACTGGCGCAGGTCATAAACCGTACTCACGACGGCGTGATCTCCAACTACGGTGACAGACACCGAAAATATTCAATCAAATCTGCAGAGTGTGCGAACATTTCGGAAGGGGGGTTACAAACCCCCTCCGGCTGCAGGTTAAATCTGCGTGGTTTTTGCAAACTTCTCTTTATCCGAGGTGGATCAGCATAAACAACGTATTGAGAACTCTCAACCAGCGGCATTGAGCCGTATAATTCCCAATTAATTAGGAATTAGGAAACTGTCATCTATGGCGGGCGGTCTTGTAAACCTGAATCTGTTGACTATATGTATTTGAGTTGACGCAATGCTCAACATAAGCTGAACGAATACACAATGGAGGAAACTATGACCAACAAGAAAAAGCTTACAGAGCTTGCGGACAAGGACCTGGATGATGTGTCCGGTGGTAAGGCTTTGCAGCTGCCGGCTGTCCAAAGAGTTGTTGCCAATGCGCCTACCGCTCTGGCGGCCGGATTGGAGCAGAAAACTTCTCCCGATCAGGTAAGAGCGCGGACGACGAAGTTAAAGTAGCGGATATATTCCTGTTGATACTCTAACGGGCCGGATCATTTGATGTCGGCCCGGTCGCTTGTCTCCAGCACCCCGGACGGCAATATGCCTCAGCCGAAAGGGATTTGTAATCCCTTTGGGAACATTCACGCCTGTATTGATGGGTTTACAGTTTTCAGAGTCATCCAAACACCATCCCCTATCAAATCTGCAAAATATGCGGACATTCTCGGAAGGGGTTGCAAACCCCTCCCGGCTGGGTTCCCGCGCCGGTTCAACACATCGCCTTCAGGCTGATTTTACGCTGCCAGGCGTTCGATAACGCTGTTTAGAACGCGTCTGCCTTTAAGCGTTGCCCGCAGACGATGGTTATCGAAGAGTTCAATGAAACCCTCTTCAGCCAGAAATGACACAGCGCCATCATCAAGCGGTTTTTTGGCTATTGCTGCATAGCGGGTAAGATCAATACCTTCTTGCAACCGCAACCCCATTAGGAGAAATTCCTGGCCCTGTTCCACACTGCTCAATTCTTCCCGACCCGCAATGCCATGGCCGTTGGCGGCTACTTCTGCCAGCCATTTTTTTGGGTCGGGATGGTGATGCAGGGCGTTTTTTTTATTGCCGATGGTCAGACGGGAATGGGCACCGGGGCCGATACCGGCATAATCATGATAACGCCAATAGGTAAGATTGTGTTGTGATTGAGCGTTGCTCCCGGCATGGTTTGAAATCTCGTAATTGTTCAATCCGGCAGCTTCGGTAAGTTCCTGAGTGACATCATATAAAGCAATCGCCAGATCATCATCGGGAATGGTCAGTTTGCCGCGGGCATAAAGATCAAAAAACGCGGTTTTTGGCTCTATGGTGAGCTGGTACAAAGACATGTGATCGTCCGCATATTTCAGCGCCCGGGCCAGTTCTTTGCGCCATTGTGCCACGCTCTGGTGCGGGCGCGCATAAATCAGATCAAATGACACACGGGCAAAGGTCTGCTGCGCCAGCTTGAAAGCATCAAGCGCTTCATCCACGTTATGCATACGCCCCAGTGCTTTTAAATCCGCATCATTCAAAGCCTGAATACCCACCGACAGCCGATTGACACCGGCAGCTCGATATCCGGCAAATCTTTTGGCTTCAACGCTAGTTGGATTGGCTTCAAGGGTAATTTCAGCCCCGTCTGCAATGCCCCAGTGCTGCGATATCTGTTGCAGAATGTCACCCACCAGTGCAGCCGACATCAGCGATGGCGTGCCGCCGCCAAAAAACACGCTTGTGACTTTCCTGTTGTTTGAAAGGCCTGCCATATGGGCAATTTCGCCAGCGTAGGCGGCTTTGAAGCGGGCTTCATCAATCTGGGCGCGGGCAACGTGGGAATTAAAATCGCAATAGGGGCATTTGGCCAGGCAATAAGGCCAGTGAATATAGATGCCGAATTGGTCTTTACTGTCTGCCGCCATCATCATTCCGGGTGGTAAAATGCTTTAGCATCTTGTTGAAGGCATCGGCGCGGTGGGAAATGGCATGTTTTTCCTGCGGGTCCATTTCGCCAAAAGTGATGTCAGAACCATCGGCCTGAAACACCGGGTCATAGCCAAAACCCTGTGTGCCTCGCGGTGGCCACACTAACGTGCCGTCAACTTTTCCTTCAAAAACCTGAGTTTGGCCATCGGGCCAGGCCAGCGAAAGAACGCAGATAAATGCTGCACGGCGGTCTTTGGCCCCTGTCGCCCCACGCGCCTGCAAAGCGGCCTCTACTTTTTCCATCGCCAGGTTAAAATCTTTATCCGGTCCGGCCCAGCGGGCTGAATATATACCCGGCTCACCGTCCAGTGCTTCAATCGCCAGCCCGCTGTCATCAGCCAGTGCTACGAGGCCGGAGGCTTTAGCGCTGCTACGTGATTTAATCAGGGAGTTTTCAACGAACGTTGCACCGGTCTCGTCAGGTTCCGGTAGCCCGAGTTCAGCTGCACTAACAACATCAAGTTCAAACCGGCGCAACAGATCGGCAAATTCACGCACCTTGCCGGCATTATGGCTGGCCACCACCAGCTTTGATCCCGGCGCGATGTTCATTTTCAGCTTACGGCTATCTTTTGTAAATCCAGCAACTCACCGATACCTTTTTTTGCCAGGCCTAAAAGCTTGATCAATTCCTCTTCGCTGAAAGGCTTGCCTTCAGCCGTGCCCTGAATTTCAACAATTCCGCCAGACCCGGTGATGACAAAATTTGCATCTGTTTCAGCCACCGAATCTTCGTCATAATCGAGATCAGCCACCGGCTCACCTTTGTAAATACCACACGAGATGGCGGCAATCTGATCGAGCAGCACTGGCTGGGTAATCATATCGCGGGCCTTCATCCAGGCAACACAATCATGCAAGGCTA
>CAZVAZ010000095.1:0-8448 GCA_964625235.1 uncultured Hyphomicrobiales bacterium | reverse complement strand
ACAGCG
The DNA here is from genome assembly GCA_964625235.1 of uncultured Hyphomicrobiales bacterium. Lineage (GTDB taxonomy): Bacteria > Pseudomonadota > Alphaproteobacteria > Rhizobiales > JAJFHR01 > JAJFHR01. Next base: position 8,442 of record CAZVAZ010000095.1, on the reverse strand, counting down.
TAACTGCTTCAGAAGTGCGGTTTTCAACTTCCTGGGAAATTGAAAACATGAAATCTTTGTCAATTGAAATGGTGCGGCGAAAAATCAGACCCTCGCCATTGTCATATTCCAGAACGACGGGTGTTTCAGGGGTCAGCTTGGCCCCCGGTTTTACGTTCCATAATGTGGTGGAAGTAGGGGTTTTGATTTTGGCTTCGGGATCAGTTGTCCAGCCGAATTCGGCATAATATGCCCCTTTGATACCTGAGGGTGAAAACAGGGTGATATTATCACTTTCAGGATCAACGGTCATGCGATAATCACGCAGTAGCAAATCATCTATTCTGCCACCTTTGAGCGAAATCGAACCCATCAGACTGGGCGTATCAACCTCAACGCGCGGGTTTGAGCTCAGTGCTGCCTGGCGTGTTATCACCGGTGTTGCAGAACCCGCGCCGGGCAGGGGTAAGTTTCCGCCGGTCTGCTGTCCTGCCGATGGTGTGGGAACCGTCGAGCCGCCGATTTCGGGCTGAGCAGTGGGTTTTTGTATCTCGGCGGCCTGTCTTTGCTCCTGTCTCTGGCGTTCGCGTTCCATCTGCGGTGCACCGACGAAATACTGCCAGCCGAACAGAACTATTATACTCAGAGCAATCGCGAGAAAGAAATTCTTATTGTCACCCATACCTTAATTCCTGCCAGTCACCGGATATCGAAAAGCTGTTAAAGCATCCGCGGTTAATCTTTTTTCTCATTACCTTCAAAACGCATCACTTTTCCATGAATGCCACGAAAAGCGCCGCTCAAATCCTGCTCAAGTTCGCTAAAAGCACGAGGAATTGTTGATTTGCGGCCGATGACAACATAGTCAAATCCTATTCGAGCATGTGTTTTATCGTGTCTTGCAATTTCCCTCAAGCGCCTTTTAACGCGATTGCGCACCACAGCATTACCAACGCGTTTGGTAACAGTAAATCCAATTCTGGAACAATCGTCGTCACCGCGTTGCCAGCATTGCAGGATGAGGCCGGGAGTAACCCATTTTACACCACGGGCGGCCCGAAGAAACTCCTTACGTTTCTTAAGACGTTCCATTGTGATCTCGCTCTCCGTTAGAGGTCTGATTGCAAGGGGTGTAAGGATTTTAACCTGAAAACGCACGAGCGTTGGCCAAGCCTGGTCTCAAACTGCCTGATGTCGCCTAAGCGGATAAACGCTTACGACCTCTGGCACGTCTGCGGGCAAGCACACGCAGGCCGCCAACGGATGATTTGCGCGCCCGAAAGCCATGACGGCGTTTTCTGACCAGCACACTTGGTTGAAAGGTCCGCTTCACTGTAATTCTCCAAATACCGGCGGAATTCCCGCCAAACTAACGCCACTTTAGCCGCCGCCAGGGCGCTCATGTGGCCACATTAAAATTAAATGGTCGTGCGGGCTTATAAGATCAAGTAGCGCCCAAGTCAATGCACTGGGGAATATAGCGTGAATTAAGCCAATGCAACTGTTTTTTCACTGGCGATGACCCGCACCATCACAGGTTTCCTAGACGAACGAATACTTAATCCCCGTGCCTGCGCCAGCAGGGTATTTTGCACCAATTCCCAACTATTGCCGGATCTGTCATGCACACCAACGACCCGCTCTACAAAAAAGCCTTCCAGGAGTATCTTCGCAACGGAACTCCAATTGAGCTTTATCTAAAACAGACACACCCCACAACCCACTATATCTGGCGCACCCGGCGCGATGGCAAAGTCAGGCCGAGCCACGCCGCCAACAACGGTAAAATATTTGCCTGGGACACTCCTCCGCCAACCGGGCATCCCGGAGAGGACTACGGCTGTCGATGCACGGCTGAGCCCTATGTAGTGCCGGTAGCAAATATTTCAGAGCAGATGACAATCACGCTTACCGGCGTGAGCGATACTGGCCGCGAATGGACCGACGAAGATTTCGAAGATCACTATTACGAAGGCAAGGGTAAAGGTGTCACCTTGCGCCAAATTGGACATCTAGTAAAAGTTGTGGCCAAATATATGAAGGATGCAGAAGAAAGAATTAAAGGACAAGTCGCAGATGCCGCCAGAAAAAATATCGGACAGCCCTTCATATACAACTTTGTAAATATCTACGATATGATAAATGTGGTTTTTAGTCTCGGTGACACGACGATTGGCGGCGGTTTTTTCGGCACTGCAATCTTGAAAAATGATATCCTGCACGTAGAGGGGACATTAGCCTTTTTTCAAAGGGACGAATTTGCTGATCCCCTTGACTTGGGGTTTGAGTTGCCCGGCAGTGTTATCTATCCCATTTCGGATCGCTGGAATGGAACACTGAGCGGGCAAGTATTTATAGATCGTTCACGGAGTAAATACATACACTCGTGACGCACTGGCACTATAAATTCGATGGGCTGCCTGACAGTTTGTTCACACACCCATACAAAACAGGAACAGCAAAACTGGAGATGGTTAACGGGGTAAAATCAGCCTACTCACCCAGATTATCAAAGCAATAAAAGGGTAAAAAAAGAAACTGGCAACAATAAATCCTATTGTAAGATTGCTAAACCATCGGCCTTTGTATCGTTTGCCTAGACCCTTAAGCATCTTTCTATGGACTATTCGCCATAATAGTTCCCAAACGCCGACATAACCCAGTGCCAGTATCCATCCATATCCAAAGGCAAATACTACTGTTGAATCATTGAATTTTGTTTCTAAATGAGGCCTACATTCACTATTCCTCTCCGGGCTAGAATAACGAAACTCACTTTTAGCATAGCAATCGTTGTAGTTATCCCATGCCTGTGAACGTACCGTTCCTATTGCCAGGTTCATGAGAACATATGTAACCCCGGCAGCAAATACCAACCGCCAAAACCGCATCCACTGGGGCTTTTCCGGCGCAATGCTGAAAACCATGATTGGTGCTGTTGCAATCAGAAACACAGCCCAGAAATTAACCGGAATGTCGGTCATGTATTCAAAGACTGCGAAGGCTGATTTTTCCATCTGATGGTATTATGTACTTAAAAGGGAAAGAATACAGGTTTTGCTGTTTTCTGCATCCGGAATTTCTATGCCCGCTGGTAAGCGGATGATGACATTTTATCACAAATGATTGAAGACCTGTTCTCTGCCGCATAAAAATCCCTAATTGAAAACAGCGACGGGTTTTTGTCTGTCTGCGCAGGAGTGAAGGTTTATGGCAAAAAATGCGATGAAACCTGACGTTTTTGGCAAAAAAATGACTTAGGATTGCGTCTGAACTGTTCAAATGTGTAAAGCAGGCTCACCGGAAACAGTACAGAAAGCCCGGCGCGAGCCAGGCATAGCTGCCAGTCGAAGCTTGATTGACACCTCTCAATGAGGCAACAACGGATGGTACTCAGTTTATTTAAGGATGAGACTAAAATGAGTGACGAAGAAATATCAGCGGCAGGTAACAGCAAACCCGGTCGCCTGAAACGCTTTTTGCCCTTGGGCATCCTCGTCGCCATTATGGTGCTGGTGGTCTCTCAGGGCTGGCATAAATACCTCAGCCTTGAAGTGATTGCCGACAACCGCGATTGGCTGAACGCAATGGTTGGCGATCAATTGCTGCTTGCGCTCACGGTTTATTTTCTTGTCTACGTTGCCGTGATTTCAACGTCTTTACCCGGTGGTGTTATTTTGACCATTACCGGCGGTTTTTTGTTTGGTCCCCTGGTGGGCGGAAGCGTTACGGTTGTTGCTGCAACAGTGGGCGCGTCTTTGCTGTTTTTAATCGCCAAAACATCTTTTGGCGAAACACTGGCTGCAAAAGCCGGTCCCTGGTTGTCAAAACTCACAGCCGGATTTCAGGAAAACGCTCTCAATTATCTTTTGTTTTTAAGGCTTGTTCCAGCCTTTCCGTTCTGGCTGGTCAATCTTGCCCCGGCCTTGCTCGGCGTTCGCCTTAAAACCTTTATCATTGGAACATTTATAGGAATTATTCCCGGCACCTTTGCCTTTGCATATGTCGGTGCGGGTCTTGACAGCATTATTGATGCCGCGCAGGCGGATTATCAAAAATGCCGTGATCTCGCTGGTGCTGCAGCCGATCAAAGCTGTTCTTTCGCCATCAGCCCCGGCTCCCTGGTGACAAAGGAATTACTTATCGCCTTTGCCGCATTGGGTTTTGTCGCACTTATCCCCGTTGTTTTACAAAAAATCAAATCGCGAAAGGATTAAGCCATGCCGGAAGTTTTGGAAGTTGATATTTGCGTCATCGGAGCAGGCTCGGGCGGCCTGTCGGTGGCGGCAGCCACCGCCCAGCTTGGCGTCAGTGTGGTCTTGATCGAAAAGGGTAAAATGGGTGGCGACTGCCTCAACTACGGCTGTATCCCTTCCAAAGCGATGATTGCGGCTGCCAAACAGGCCAAGCTGATGTCGTCAGGCGAGAAGCTTGGCATCAGGGCAGAAGAAGTCCACGTTGATTTCCAAAAAGTCCATGAACATATCCATGGCGTCATTGCCGCCATAGCGCCGACAGATTCGGTGGAACGCTTCACCGGCCTTGGCGTCAAGGTTATTGAAGCCGAAGGAAGTTTCAAAGATGCCCGCACGGTAGTTGCCGGTGAGTATGAAATCAAGGCAAGACGGTTTGTAATTTCGACCGGCTCATCTGCCGGAATTCCCCCCATCAGCGGTCTTGAAGATGTACCCTATCACACCAATGAAACCATCTTTGACAATAAGCGCAAACCGGCTCATCTGATTATCATCGGCGGTGGTCCCATCGGTATGGAGCTGGCCCAGGCTCATCGCCGCTTGGGGGCTGAGGTAACCGTTTTGGAGATGTTTGCCCCCCTGGCCAAAGATGATCCCGAACTCACCGCCATTGTACTCGACCAGATTATTCGCGACGGTGTCAAAATTCACAGCGGTATTGCGGTGAAGCACGTGGCAAAAAAGGGCAGGGGTATTCGAGTAACTATCGAAGCCGATGGCGACACCATTGAAATTGACGGCTCGCACCTGCTGGTGGCCGCCGGTCGCAAGCCCAATGTAACAGGTTTAAATCTGGAAGCTGCGGGTATCAAATATTCACCGCGCGGGATTGAAGTAAATAAAAAACTCAAAACATCAAACAGCAAAGTCTATGCGATTGGCGATGTTACCGGCTCATTGCAGTTTACCCATGTGGCTAATTATCACGCCGGAATTGTTATCCGCTCGGCAATTTTCCGCCTGCCGGCGAAAGTCAACACCGACATTATCCCCTGGGTAACCTACACCGACCCTGAGCTTGCCCATGTGGGACTGGATGAGGTGGCTGCACGCAAACGCTATGGCAAAATCAAAATACTGCGCTGGCCCTATGCCGAAAACGATCGCGCCATGGCAGAAGGCAAAACCGATGGTATGGTAAAGGTGATAACCACCAAAAAAGGCAGGATTATCGGCGCCAGTATTGTCGGCCAAAGCGCCGGGGAACTCATACAAACCTGGGTGCTGGCAATAACCAAAGGTCTAAAAATTGGCGCAATGACCAGTATTATTGTACCCTATCCAACATTGAGTGAAATAAACAAGCGTGTTTCTTATGGATTTTACACTGACAAGCTGTCAAACCCATGGCTCAAAAAACTAATCAGATTTCTGGCCCGCTTCGGATAGGCAGCCTTTGTAGTTGATGAAATTTATGAGCGAAAAACTTAATAGTAATCCAGAACCACCACAGCCCGCCCGCAGGTTGAAATTTGGATTGTCGGCCAAGCTTTTGATCATGACAGCCCTTTTCATCATGATTGTTGAGGTTCTCGTATTTGTGCCTTCGGTGGCCAACTTTCGAAAAAACTGGCTTGAAGTCAGGTTGACATCGGCCCAGATTGCCAGCCTGGTGGTTGATGCAGCGCCCAATCAGAAAATCTCTGATAAACTGATGTACGCGCTGCTGGAAGCTGCAAGGGTGAAAGGTGTTGCCACCCGCAATAATGAAATTCGCCAGATGATTTTGAGCAAAAACATGCCTCCCGTGGTCGATGGTTCGTTTGATTTGCGTGATCCCACCATGTACCGCCTGATAGTTGATGCCATGGATACGTTGTTTTTTGAAGGCAATCGAAATATTCGCGTTCTGGGAAATGTAAAAGGTAAACCCGGCGAATTTATCGAAGTAGTGCTGGCAGAACAGCCCCTGCGAAAAGCCATGCTGACCTTTGCGCTCAATATTTTTAATCTGTCGCTGGTTATTTCGGCGCTGACGGCAACCGCGGTCTACTTCATGCTGATCTGGATTTTTGTCCGGCCCATGCGCCAGATCACATATAGTATGGTTCGTTTCAAGGAAGCCCCGGAAGACAGAACGCGGATCATTGTGCCGTCATCACGTCGCGATGAAATTGGTATCGCTGAAGTTGAACTGGCCAGAATGCAAAATGACCTTACCCAGATGCTGCAACAGAAAAGCCACCTTGAGGCCCTGGGGCTGGCGGTCAGCAAAATCAGCCATGATTTGCGCAATATGTTGTCCAGTGCGCATCTGATTTCAGACCGCCTTTCCGGTGTCGAAGACCCGACGGTCAAGCGTTTTGCACCAAAACTTATCGCCTCCCTCGACCGCGCGGTTAATTTCTGCACCCAGACACTGAAATACGGCAAGGTGCAGGAAGATCCGCCAAAGCGTAGCCGATTTCTGGTTAAACATCTGGTTGATGAAGTGCACGACACTCTCAATCCGTTTTTTGAACGCGGTGTGTCTTATGCCGCCGATATTGAATCGGATCTGGAAATCGATGCCGATAAAGAGCAATTGTTCAGGGTTCTGTTTAATCTGCTGAAAAACGCCTGCCAGGTGCTTGAGATTTCCAAATCAGCCAATCTGGAAATTCGCACCTCCGCCTGGCGGGAAGGCTCTGTGGTAACGATTGAGGTTAAAGACAACGGACCCGGCATGCCCGAGCGTGCCCGTGAACACCTCTTCGATGCCTTCAAAGGCTCTGTGCGCAGCGGTGGCACCGGCCTCGGGCTGGCCATCGCCTATGAGCTTGCCCAGGCCCACGGTGGCTCCATTGAACTGATTGATACTCCCATTGGCGCAACATTCCATGTATCTATTCCCGACCGTATCACCTCCATTCCCCAAAATGACCAGTATTCCCAGGCTGCTTCTTAGACAAGAAGTCATATAGGATGAAAAAACCACAGAACAATTACGATGCCATCATTCTTGGCGCCGGTGGCGCCGGTCTCATGTGTGCAGCCATCGCCGGTCAGCGTGGCAAACGCATCCTGCTGGTTGATCACGGTGCTGAGCCCGGCCGTAAAATTATTATTTCAGGCGGCGGTCGCTGTAACTTCACCAACATAGAGACCCGCCCGGAAAGGTTTCTCAGTGCCAATCCGCATTTTGCCAAATCTGCCCTTGGCCGCTACCGGCCGCAGGATTTTATGGCACTGGTTGACGCCTATAATATTGCCTGGCACGAAAAAGAACTGGGCCAGCTGTTTTGTGATGGCTCGGCCAGACAGATAGTAGCCATGCTTGTAGCTGAATGTGAAAAGGGTGAGGTGACGCTTGAACTGGGGCAGGGCGTGGGGGGCGTAACCTGTACCGATGGCATTTATACCGTCGACCTTGGTCAACATACAGCAACGGCACCTGCCGTTGTCGTTGCCACCGGCGGGGCATCAATCCCTAAAATGGGCGCAACCGATTTCGCCTACCGGCTGGCCCGGCAGTTTGGCCTTAAGGTGGTGGAGCCGAGACCGGCACTGGTGCCGTTGAAACTGGGGCCGGATGAAGCGCTGTTTACGTCATTGTCAGGGGTTTCAACCGATACAATTGTCTCCTGTGGTAAAGTGAAGTTTCGCAACGCAACTTTGTTCACCCATCGTGGCATGTCGGGCCCGGCAATCCTGCAGATTTCCTCCTACTGGCGCAAGGGTGACCAGATCGGCATAGGTTTTTTACCCGATCGAAATCCCGGCTGGCTGTTAGAAGCGAAAAAATTGACGCCAAAAGCATCGCTGCAAACGGTATTGGCCACGGGCCTGCCAGCCAGACTGGCAACAACTCTGGCTGAGCGAATTAACCTCGAGGCAGAACTCGCCAATGTGCCCGATAAAAAACTCAAAGCAGCCGAACACAGACTTGCCGACTGGCGCTTCACCCCCACCGGTAGCGAAGGTTTTGCCAAAGCCGAAGTCACCGTTGGCGGTATCAGCACCGCTGATCTGTCATCGCGAACGATGGCCGCAAAACGCGTCCCCGGCCTTTATTTTATCGGTGAAGCGGTAGATGTCACCGGCTGGCTTGGCGGCTACAATTTCCAGTGGGCCTGGGCCAGCGGCCGGGCCGCCGGGCAGGCGCTTTAAACCTCGTATTCCAGCGAGGTGAACATGCCTGCGCCCATATGATAGAGGTTATGGCAATGGAAAGCCCAGCGCCCCGGATTATCAGCATCAAAGGCAACGGTAACCGTTTGTTGCGGTG
>CAZVAZ010000094.1:0-8452 GCA_964625235.1 uncultured Hyphomicrobiales bacterium | reverse complement strand
GCACTCCTTGGACTTGAAAAACCATATGAGGACACCGCATTTACCCTCTACGGTTCAATAGTGGCGCAGGCAAGGCAGCCATATTTTTACAGCGATCTGAACGTGACGGATACGCTTGAGGGACGATATGAAATGATCATCATGCATGCGTTTTTGCTTTTCCATCGTCTCAAAGGCGAAAGTGAGAATGCAACAGAGCTGGGGCAGGTGGTGTTTGACACCATGTTCAAGGATTTCGACCGGAACTTGCGCGAAATGGGTGTGGGGGATATGGGAGTGGGCCCGCGAATAAAAAAAATGGCGTCGTCATTTTATGGCCGGGCAGGCGCTTACAACAAAGCGCTGGAGGTTGGGGATAATGAAGATCTGGAGCAGGTAATTGCTCGCAATGTGTTCAATAAAACCGAACCTGATAAGCGCGTTCTCAAACATTTAGCCACCTATATGAGGCGTAATGTCGAGCAGCTTGAAGGGGTGAGTGTGGAGACAATCCTGGATGGAAAACTGTGTTACATCGACCTGGAGGCATTAAGCTGAACCATGACCTCAAATTCTGAAATGACCTGTTTGATACATTGGACTGATGTCCCCGGTAAAGGCGCGCGAAAAAAGCTGGTCGCCACGGACAAGGAATGTGAGAAACTGGCGAAAATGCTCAATGTCATCGCCCTTAACGAGGTGAAGGCCGACTTTGAAATCACCCGCTGGCGCGGGTCCGGTTTGAAAGTTGCTGCAGATATAAGTGCTGATGTGGATCAAAACTGTGTGGTAAGTCTTGAACCGATTTCTTCTCGCGTGACTGAGCAGGCTGAATGGTTTTTTAAACCTGAGGCGCGTTCGAAAAAGAATATAGATAGTGAAGCAGTTCTGCAGATTGACCCGCTGGGAGAGGACCCGGCCGATACTCTGGTTGAGGGCAGGGTTGATCTCTGGCAGTTGTTAATCGAACACCTGTGTTTGATGATTGATCCATTTAAACGCTCCACAAGCGTTGAATTTGAAACCGTATATACTGAAGTGACAAAACCATCAGCATCTGAAAATTCCAGTATCTCGCCATTTGCCATACTGAAAACAATGGGTAAGAAATCATAAAGCCGGAAATCCTGATCTGAACCGGTTTGTGCCGAAATTCACAGGATTGGTGCATTTTCTATTGTTTCGACGCGGTGAACCTCTATTGTCTGTAATTTATTAATCGCCTTTACGGTATTTGAGCCAGTCAGGCGTGGGGATACCCGGCAAATCCGGGATAAAACAGTTATATACATGGCAGAAAATTTAACCATAGCGCTCGATGCAATGGGAGGTGATCGCGGTGCCGACATGGTTATTCCCGGCGCTGATATTGCCCTGCTGCGCCATCCTGATATTCATTTTTTGCTGTTTGGTGATGAAAACATCATCAAGCCATTGCTTAAAGAGTACCCGCGCCTTGAGGCTGTCAGTGAGGTTGTACACACCGATGTTGCCATTGATATGGATGCAAAACCTTCTCAGGCGCTGCGTAAGGGCAGACGGGTGAGTTCCATGTGGCAGGCAGTGGATGCAGTGCGCCATAACAAAGCCTCACTGGTGGTTTCTGCCGGTAATACCGGGGCGTTGATGGTCATGGCCAAAGTTATCCTCAAGACAATGACGAATATTCAACGCCCGGCTCTGGCGGCTATCTGGCCAACGCTGAGAGGCGAGAGTATCGTTTTGGATGTGGGAGCTACAATTGGTGCTGATTCACGGCAGTTGGTTGATTTTGCCGTGATGGGTGAAGCGATGGCGCGAGCTGTTTTCAGTCTGGAGCAACCTCTGGTCGGCCTGTTGAATGTCGGCGCTGAGGAAGTCAAGGGACTGGACGAAGTCAAAGAAGCCGGTCGGCGTCTGCGTGAGGCCAGTCTGCCGATGAAATATTACGGTTTTGTCGAAGGCGATGACCTGGGCAAGGGCACGGTTGATGTTGTTGTTACCGAGGGTTTTACCGGAAATATTGCCTTGAAAACGGCCGAAGGCACGGCGCGCCAGATAGCGGAATATCTGCGTGAAGCCATGTCACGAACCCTGCTTTCGCGAATTGGTTATCTTTTGGCTCAAGGCGCGTTTAGAACCCTGAAACAGAAAATGGATCCGCGCTCGGTAAATGGTGGCGTATTTCTGGGATTGAATGGTATTGTGGTAAAAAGTCATGGCGGTACAGATGCAAAAGGCTTTGCCAGTGCCATTGATTTAGGGGTAGATATGGCACGCGATGATTTGATCGCGAAAATTGCCGATGATCTGGAAGCCTATCACGGAGGTGAGCTTGAAGATCTGGCCGGGGAAGATAAACAGTTGAAATTAGAGAAAGTTCAAAGTTCGTGAGTGTTACCAGAGTTATCATCCGCGGATGTGGATCGTATTTGCCGGAAAATATTGTTACCAACCACGATCTTGCAGCCAGGGTTAACACGACACACGAATGGATTGTCGAGCGCACCGGGATTGAGGCGCGCCATATTGCAGCAGATGGAGAACTTACCTCCGATCTGGCATATAATGCTGCACAAAATGCTCTCAAAGATGCCGGAATGGCAGCCGAAGAGATAGATTTGATTGTGCTGGCAACGTCAACGCCCGATCATACATTTCCGGCAACCGCGACCAAGGTTCAGGCTAAACTGGGCATTCATCATGGCGCTGCCTTTGATGTTCAAGCCGTATGCTCCGGGTTTGTCTATGCGCTGTCGGTGGCGGAAAACCTGATTAAATCCGGCCAGCACAAGAAAGCCCTGGTAATCGGAGCGGAAGTGTTTTCACGCATTCTGGACTGGAACGACCGCACAACATGTGTCTTGTTTGGCGATGGTGCCGGCGCTGTCGTTCTGGAAACCAGCGAAGGTGAGGGGACAAATGACGATCGCGGCATTCTGGCAGCGCAATTGCGCTCGGACGGGCGTTATTATGACAAGCTTTATGTGGATGGCGGGCCTTCCACAAACCAGATAACCGGTTTTCTGCGCATGGAGGGCCGCGAAGTGTTCCGCCATGCGGTTGGCAATATTTCCAGTATCATTACGTCAACCCTTGAACAATCCGGTCTGGAGGCCTCGCAAATCGACTGGTTTGTGCCGCATCAGGCCAACAAGCGCATTTTAGAGGGAACTGCGCGCAGAGTTGGCATGAGCATGGACAAGATTGTCATCACACTGGATAAGCACGGCAATACGTCTGCTGCTTCAATTCCGCTGGCGCTGGATGTGGCCTGTAAAGATGGGCGCATTAAAAAAGGAGACCTGGTGTTACTGGAGGCCATGGGGGGAGGATTTACCTGGGGAGCTGTGCTCCTGCGCTGGTAAAAATTGGAAAATCATCCGAAAAAAACGTTATTTCCATCAAATTGGTGCCAAAAATGCATCAATGGTGCATCTTAGCGCTACCTTTAAGCTATTGGATATTGACGATTTTCTCTTAAATCAATACGGTATTGAATAATAAACAGGGAGGTGGAGAATATGGGAGGAAAAACGCTGACGAGATCAGATTTGAGTGATGCAGTTCATCGCGAAGTTGGCCTGTCCCGCACCGAATCAGCCGATCTTGTAAAGCTGGTTTTTGATGAAATTTCTGATGCTTTTATCCGCGGCGAGAGCGTCAAATTATCATCATTTGGAACCTTTGGTGTACGCGACAAGGAGGCACGCGTCGGGCGAAACCCGAAAACGGGTGAAGAAGTGCCCATAACACCGCGCCGCGTTTTGGTTTTTCGGCCCAGCCATGTGTTGAAAGACCGCGTAAATGATGGCCATAAATAATCGTTGCAGAGGTGTTGTGTGGAGAAATCTCCAGAAGCGTTTCGAACCATAAGTGAAGTGGCGGCCGAACTGTCGGTTCCGCAACATGTTTTGCGGTTTTGGGAAAGCAAATTCCCCCAGGTTAAACCGATGAAACGCGGCGGCGGGCGACGCTATTATCGCCCGCAAGACCTCAATCTTCTGCGCGGCATCCGCCATCTGCTCTATGGCGATGGGTTTACCATCCGTGGTGTGCAGAAAGTTTTGCGCGAGCAAGGCGTTCGTTTCGTGGTTGATTGCGGCCGGGGAATAACACCGGCAATGGCAACGCCTGCAGCAGACGGTGTGGCTGCACCTGTTCTGGATGATATTCAATATGAAGACGAGGTCACACTTTCCCCCCAGCACATGACACGCCTTAAATCCGTATTGGATGAGCTCAATGAGGTGCGGGGAATTTTGAAATCGGCCAGTGGGTTGAAAAGGTAATTAAGTGCATTTAGTAAACTGTCACCGTAATTGCACCGTAATTGACCGTAATTGAAGGCCATTCCCGGCTTAAACGTGCCATCTCCGGTTCAATTGCTTATGGCGTAATTAAAGGGGCTGTTACCTCGGTTATGGATGTGCGATAGTTCGGTCTCCCTTACTATTGGAGTTTGAACGAAGATGAGCGAATACCAACTACATTGTTTAGCTGAATCCGGTAATGCCTATAAGGCAGCCCTGATGCTCGAATTGTGCGGTCTGGATTGGTCATCGATTTTAGTCGATTTTTCTAATGGTGAGACGCGAACATCGAAATATCGCCAAGACATCAATCAATTTGGCGAAGTCCCGGTGCTGGTGCATAAGGATCTGCAATTATCGCAATCAGGTGTCATTCTAAATTATCTGTCAGAAAAGACTGGGCAGTTCGGGCCTGCCAATAAGCAGGAAGAATACGAAATCTTGCGCTGGATATTATTCGATAATCATAAATTCACCAGCTATATGGCGACGCGTAGGTTTGCCCTGCGTTTTATGAAAACCGGTGACACCGAAATAACCAACTTTCTGGGCGATAGAGTAAAGAACGCTCTTGAGATTGTCGAAAAACATATGGCCGACAGAGATTTTATTGCCACACCAACACTCTCAATCGCCGACATTTCTATGTGCGGTTATCTCTATTACGGCGATGAATTGGAGCAGAATTTAGGCAGCTATCCAAATATCAACGCCTGGATAGATCGCATCGCGGCAACAGATGGTTGGAAACATCCCTATGATCTGATGCCGCGCGCTTTTCCAGGTTAGAGCATTTTCGGGTTGTTTTGGACCTCGCCGGAAGGGGTTTGTAACCCCTTTCGGAATATTCAGCCTATGCCTCCGCAAACTCGGTTTGCAGAAACGCCTCACTAACATCCCACATCATCAGCACACCGCAGGCTCAGGAACGTTCAGGAAGGGGTTGCAAACCCCTTCCTGCTATAGTTACCCAACCAATTCCGAACCAATCTTATACCTTTTGCTTGCAGATGATCAGGTGTTATCATAGGGTCTGTAAACTTCGTGGTTTGGAGATTTGGAAATGCAGGGCAGCGACATAATCCCCACCTTTGTCACGGGCGCTCCGGTAGCCAGTCGCAATTTGCGGCCGGGCAATCGCACATTAGCGGCAGGTGTTGAAAGGTACGTTGTTGCCGGTGGCGGTTCTGTGTCCATTGCGGTCTTTGCCGGTGACCGGTTGAAGCTCATCAACACTGAAGGTGGCCAGCGTTGCGATCTGATTGGGGCTAAGGCAAGCGGAACGGTGATAACAGCGGCGATGTTTGGTGAAGTGTCCGATGCGCACTGTGAGGGCCTTCAAACAATCCTCAGTGCGCAAACGTCCGGGGCAAAGCGCACCCGTGCGTTGCTTGAGCGTCTCAACATAGATTTAGGCAACGCTCAGGCCTTAAATGTCTTCAGCTCGTCTTCACCGGCGCGTAGCGAGGCTGATCTGTTGGCACAGGTGGACGGTGTTGTTGTCATTGCAGCACCGGGCGGTATTATGGATTTCATCACCCAGGATACGACGACGCCAATTGAAGTTCTGGTGACACGGGCCTCTCCTGAAAAAGCCAAAGCAGCCAATGAAATCATTCCCCTTGCAGATCCTCTGGCCAGCATTCGCATTGATGCCCGTACCGCTCAAAGCTATACGGTCAAGGCGGGGGAATATATTCAGATCATCGATGTGTCCGGGCGTCAGTGCACCGATTTTCAGGCGTTTTCCCTTGCCTCGATTGATGGTAAAAACCCTTTGGCACTTGATGCCACAATTACGCGTTCGTTGCTCGGTTTGACCACGCCGATACCGGGATTACCATCAAAGGTGTTTGATATGGAGATGACGCCGCTGGTTGAGGTTATTCAGGACACCTGCGGGCGTCATGATATATTTCTGACCGCGTGCAATGCGCGTTATTATGATGACATGGGCTATCCCGGCCATATCAACTGCACGGATAATTTCAATCTTGTTCTTGATCAATATGGCATCGGACCACGCAAGGGCTGGGAAGCCATAAATTATTTTTACAACACCATGATTGACGATCAAAACCAGCTTTATTTTGACGAGCCGTGGACACGTCCCGGTGATTATGTGCTGTTGCGGGCTTTAACTGACCTGGTCTGTGTATCATCGGCGTGTCCGTGCGATATTGATGCCGCCAATGGCTGGGATCCAACTGACATTCATGTGCTGACGTATTGCGAAAAAGAGTTGTTTTCCAAAGGCGTTGCGTTTCGAAAAACCCCTGATGCAGATGTAGAAATGACCAAAGAAACCGCCTTCCACAAGCCCCTGTCAGCCCTGACACGCAATTTCACCGAGTACAACGGCTACTGGCTCGCCAACCGTTTTAACAATGACGGACCGATCGAAGAATACTGGGCATGCCGTGAACGTGCCGCTGTCATGGATTTGTCACCCTTGCGCAAGTTTGAAGTGACCGGACCCGATGCCGAGGCGCTGCTGCAATATTGCATGACCCGCAATATCGCCAAACTGTCACAAGGACAGGTGGTCTATACCGCCATGTGTTATGAACACGGCGGTATGATTGACGATGGTACGGTCTACCGGCTGGGTGATAATAATTTCCGCTGGATTGGCGGCTCGGACGTTTCCGGCATATGGTTGCGTGAACAGGCCGAAAAACTCGGTCTTGAAGCCTGGGTGCGCACCTCCACCGACCAGATGCACAATATAGCTGTTCAGGGCCCGTGTTCACGCGATATTCTGGCTGAGATCATCTGGACACCGCCAGCGCAACCGGAATTAGCGGAGCTTGATTGGTTCCGCTTCACCGTCGGGCGTATCAGAGAATTTTCCGGCCCGCCCGTGGTGGTGTCACGCACGGGATTTACCGGTGAGCTGGGCTACGAGATATTCTGCCACCCACAAGATGCCGAAGCGGTATTTGCAGCCGTTTGGCAGGCGGGTGAAAAATACGACATGGCCCCGCTTGGTCTGGAGGCCCTCGACCTGTTGCGCATTGAAGCCGGATTGGTGTTTGCGGGTTATGAATTTTGTGATCAGACGGATCCGTTCGAAGCCGGTATCGGTTTTACTGTAGCGCTAAAAACCAAACCGGATGACTTCATAGGCAGGGACGCCCTGATAGAACGCAAGGCCCACCCGCAACGCCAACTTGTCGGCCTCGAAATCGCCGCCCGCGAAGATGTCGGCAATGGTGATACCATCCACATCGGTCGCGCGCAGATTGGCGAAGTCACCAGCGCCATGCGCTCGCCTATCCTCAAAGCCAACATTGCGCTCGCCCGGCTCAATGTCACCCACGCAACTATCGACACAGAAGTAGAAATCGGCAAACTCGACGGCCAGCAAAAACGCATCCCCGCCCGCATCGTGCGCTTTCCCCACTATGATCCGGAGAAGAAGCGGCCACGGGGTTGAGGGAACCTCAATTTCTGCTTAGCCAACTCTAATCGACCGGATTATCTTTCCAGTCTTCAAGCCCGTGACGAATACGGAGGATCAAGACATTGTCCTTTTCATCAACGGTGTAGATTATAATATGTGATCTGAATGGATGAATTCGGACAGGGGGTTTTATTTCAATTCGTTCTCTGGCAAGCATTGGACTGCTGGATAACAGTTGAAATGTATGTTCCAACTCAGCGTGGTATTTTTCTGCCTGTGTTGCCCCGAAGGTACGAAAGCCCTCAATATAAACAGTGATGATTTCTTCGTCTGCTTTTTGACTGAGCTTATAGGTCATTGTCAGATGAAATGATGCCAGCCTTCAAGCGCGCAGATTCCAGGATTTCATTCATGGAGCGGTTGCTTACTCCACTCTCAAGTCCCTCGGCTACGAGGCGTTGCAATTCAGCAATCTTATTATGCCTGTCCTGATCACGCCGGATTAAATCACGCACATAATCACTTGCATTGCCATAACGGCCAGTCTCTGTCTGCGCGTTGACCCATTCTTTCATCAGGTCGGGTAAGGATACATTCATGGTTGCCAAGTGGTCATCTCCATCTTCGTGTGACTATGGCAGTATTTGGCAGTATTTAGCAATGTTTGTCAATTTGTGAAGATAGGGAACCTACTCAACCCCCAATGCCTCCTTGCGCTTTTTGGCCCAGGCGCTTATCAGGCGGTCGGCTATGATGCCGATGGCGGCTATGCTTA
>CAZVAZ010000093.1:0-8604 GCA_964625235.1 uncultured Hyphomicrobiales bacterium | reverse complement strand
AGAAACTCACACGCATGGATGAAAACACCGGCATTTCAGGGGCGGAAAAAGACTAATCGTCGCGAGCCTTAACCTATGAGCATATTGATGCGCTTGCGCGTTTTCTGGCCACGCTGGGCTGTATTGGTATACCAGCCACCTGTACTGGCGGTATTTTACCGCGTTGTGAGGGGGGGCGCCGCATTCGCGAGGATGACAAAGAAGGGTGGATTTGAGACAACTAAATGATTGAATTCGTTGGCTTACGTAAACGGGGCAGAACGGACGATTTTTGCCACGACTTCAGGTCTGCTTCGAGCCCATGTTGACCTATCAAACTCGTCGCAAACTGAATGATTTACGAATGGTGCCACTGTCACTCAATGGCCCTGAGAGGACATCAACGGCCAGCACTTCGGCTGGAGTGCTGGCGCGCGATTTCAGTCGGAGCCTTCTTAAAGTTAAGTCGTCGCCATCCTAAAACTTTCGGCGACCACCTTTAGGGGGACGCGCTTCAGTGCCAAAGGAGGCCGGGGCAGTACTACCTTCACCTTCTTCGACTTTCCATGTTGTTTCGACATTTCCGCCTTTCGAGCCGCCCTGCACCTTATCAAGGTCTGCTTCGTTCAGTTCTCTATTAGATGGTTTTGTCTTTTTGTCGGTCATAATAAAATTCCCTATATTTCAACAACTATGAATGTAATATGGAGATATTGTGTAATTTTTCAAGTGACGGCAGCTTTGAAATTGATACTCCTGTGCGATGGTGCGTCACCTGCCATTGCGAAAGTTGCCGGCGGCAGTGTTCTGCGCCGATGGCCGCTTACATAGGGATACCGGAAGGGCAATGGAGGTGGACGGGGAAATTACCCAAGCGAAAGGGGCCGAAGCTTACTCCGCTTGCATTAAGGGTTTAGGTTTCTAACTGGAACAAGATCAGATTACTCACGGCCGGTGCGGTCGAATCAATAGCGCTTCCATTAATAGCGGACAGGCTCTACTACCCCGTTTTCGGTAGGAAAACCGTCCTTTGGTTGCGTATTTCCTTGGCGATAAAGTCGCTGACGGTTTTTATGCGGGCTAGTTTTCTCATGTCGGAGTGGATGATGAGCCAGAAGGCGCGTATTAATTGCACCTTGTCGGGGAGAATATGCACCAGATCAGGCTCGTTTATCGCCATGAAGGTGGGCAGGATACAAATGCCCGCACCTGCCTTTGTTGCCACCATCTGCGCCACCACGCTGGTTGAGGTTAGTTTTGGCTGTAGCGATTTTGAGACTTCCGGCAGATAATCAAGCTCGGGCGTGAAAATAAGGTCATCAATGTAACCGATGATGCGATGATCATTGAGGTCTTCGAGGTTTTTTGGCATTGAGGTGTTGGCGAGATATTCTTTTGATGCAAACAGGCTCAAGCTGTAATCTGTCAGTTTGCGCGAGTGCAAACGGCCTTCGCGCGGACGCTCAAGGCTGATGGCGATGTCGGCTTCGCGTTTGGACAGGGAGAACACGCGGGGGCGGGCGATCAACTGGATGTCGAGATCGCGATGGATGAGCGAGAGTTTTGCGAGGCAGGGGGCAAGGAAATAAGTGCCAAAGCCTTCGGGCGAGCCAATGCGCACAGCACCGCTCAAGGCATAGTCGGACCCGGAAATTTCGTCCTGGGCGGCAATGGCCACGCTTTCAAGCTCTTCTGCGGAAATCAGCAGTTTGTTGCCTTGCTCGGTGAGCGTATACCCTTGCGGGCTGCGTTCAAACAACCTGGCATTCATGTCTCTTTCCAGATTGGTGATGCGGCGCGAGACGGTTGTGTGCTCAGCGCCGAGTTGACGTGCGGCGGCCGTCAAACGCCCGGTTCTGGCCACAGCGAGAAAAAACCTTAGATCGTCCCAGTTATACGGAGTAGACTGCACCTGTTGTGTCCTTTGTGAGGGGTTAAACGCACAATGGATTGTTAAAAATAACCCTAGATGTGCATTTTTAAACAGTGCTATTTAGAATATCAACATTTAAAGACATTGTTTTGAGGGAAAATATGACTACTGAGCTTTATCATTTTATTGGCGGCAAGCGCGTTGCCGGGACTTCTGGAAAATTTGCGGATGTTTTAAATCCTTCCACCGGTGAGGTGGAAAAGCAGGTGCCGCTGGCCAGCACTGAGGAATTGAACGCAGCCGTTGCCAATGCCAGGGAGGCCCAGGTTGGCTGGGCAGCGCAAAACCCGCAAAAACGCGCCCGCGTTATGTTCAGATTTCTGGAACTTCTGCGCGATGAGAATGATAATCTGGCGGAAATGCTGTCGCGTGAACACGGCAAGACCATCCCGGACTCGAAAGGCGATATTCAACGTGGCTTTGAAACCGTTGAGTTTGCCTGTGGCATCCCTCATTTGCTCAAAGGTGAATTCACCGAAGGAGCAGGGCCGGGCATTGACATGTATTCCCTGCGCCAGCCTTTGGGTGTGGTCGCTGGAATTACGCCGTTCAATTTTCCCGCCATGATCCCGATGTGGAAGTTTGCACCCGCCATAACTGTTGGTAATGCCTTTATTCTCAAACCATCTGAGCGCTGTCCCTCAGTGCCACTCAGGCTGGCGGAACTTCTGCATGAAGCGGGCCTGCCCGCCGGTGTTCTCAATGTGGTCAATGGTGACAAGGTTGCTGTTGATGCCATTTTGGATAATGAGGATGTCAGGGCGATCGGATTTGTTGGCTCATCAGCAATCGCCGAATATATCTATGCGCGCGGAACCGCCAATGCCAAACGCGTGCAGTGTTTTGGCGGGGCGAAAAACCACATGATTATTATGCCTGATGCTGATCTTGATCAGGCTGCCGATGCTCTTATCGGGGCAGGCTACGGTTCGGCCGGTGAGCGTTGCATGGCAATTTCCGTAGCTGTTCCCGTGGGCGATGCGACAGCTGATGCACTGCTTGAAAAGCTGGTGCCGCGTGTCGAGAGCCTGAAAATCGGACCCTATACCGATCTCGAAGCTGACTATGGCGCAATGGTTACGCAACAGGCGATGGATCGGGCCAAGGACTATGTTCAGATTGGCCTTGATGAAGGCGCTGAGCTGCTGGTGGATGGCCGCGATTTTGCCATGCAGGGCTATGAGAACGGTTATTACATGGGCGGGTGTCTGTTCGACAAGGTGACCAAGGACATGAGGATTTACAAGGAAGAAATCTTCGGTCCTGTGCTGTCGGTTTTGCGCGCCAAGGATTATGAAGAAGGTCTGAAGCTGGCCAGTGACCATGAATATGGTAATGGCGTTGCGATTTATACCCGCGATGGCGATGCCGCACGTGATTTTGCTTCGCGTGTCAACGTCGGCATGGTGGGGGTCAATGTACCGATACCGGTGCCACTGGCGTACTACACTTTTGGTGGCTGGAAACGTTCGGGCTTTGGTGATCTTAATCAGCATGGGCCTGATTCAATCAGATTTTACACCAAAACCAAAACCGTTACCTCGCGCTGGCCCTCGGGCATAAAAGAGGGAGCGGAATTCAGTATCCCCACCATGGGGTAAGTTGATTTTATCTGCCTGGGAAATTTATGACCATAAATGTTAAAACCAATGAATCCTCTGTGCCGGTGAATAATGAGGGTGTGAGAATTGAACTGAATTCTCATTTCCTCATCGCCGACCCCCATCCTTTGTTTGCCCAGGCGCTGTCATCGTTATTGCGGGAGTGCGGGGCACAAAGTGTGCGCTGTGCTTTTGAATATACGGACGTAATCAAGCTGGCTGAGGCTCGTTCAGGAACGATTATAATATTCAATATGAGTGCGCCGGGAGCGCAGGGTATTTTCAGCCTCAAGCGGATTTTGCGCAAAGTAAATGCGAAATCGGTGATTGTGGTTCTGGAACGCGAAGATATTGCGCTGGAAAATTTCTGTATTGAACGCGGTATTGCCGGGATTATCTCCAAATTACATAGTGTTGAGCAAATCAAAAATGTGGTCACTGCGGTGATGCTGGGCGAGGCTATTGACCTGCCCCGGATTAATCTTCTCAATGATGATGAAGGTGACAGGGCGCGTCTGTACCAGCAAATCTCAACCCTGTCGCCCAAGGAAACCCTGGTGTTTACGCACCTCAGGGAAGGGTGCCTGAACAAGCAGATTGCCCACAGGCTTGAGCTGTCAGAAGCCACCATCAAATATCACGTGGGCAATATATTACGAAAACTCGAATGTCACAGCCGAACCCAGGCCGCTGTGATTGCTAACAGACACGGGTTTTAACCTGGGAAATCATCAAGTGCATTATAGCCGTAGAGCCAGTCGTATTTTTTTAACAACAGGTTCGGCGCGGCGCGTGAGGCTGTGAGGGCGAGGTTGCGCATCAGGCGTTTGCGACCGCTGAGATGAAACATGGTGGCATTGCTGCGCGCAGTTTCAACTACCCGTCCGGTTCGCGCGCTGCGGAGAGCCTCGTAGGCGCGCAGGGCGGTTTCCGGGTTGCCAAGATTATCTTTCAAAAATCCGGCCAAAACCCAGGCATCTTCAATCGCCATAGCCCCGCCCTGAGCCAGAAACGGCAACATGGGATGGGCTGCATCGCCCAGAAGCGTTACCTGGCCGCTGCCCCAGACCAAAGCCGGGTTACGATCATACAGGGCCCAGATGCGCCATTCGCTCACCTGCTGCATCAGGGCATAGGCGGGCTGTGCCCAGTTTTCAAACCATGGCAATAATTCTTCGCTGCAGCCGCGTGTTGACCAGCCGCGGGGCGGGGCAGGCGCATCCACAATGGCGACAATGTTGAGGAGTTGACCATTGGAGATGGGGTAGTGGACAAGGTGGGCGCGGTGGCCCAGCCACAGACCGGTTTGCGGAGCCTGAAACATCTCGGCAACACGATCGCGCCGCACGACTGTGCGCCAGGCGATCTGACCGGTGAATTGCGGCGGGCCATCGCCCAGAACCTGTTCGCGCACGGTAGACCATAAGCCATCGGCACCTACGAGAACGCGGGCGCAAAACTCCTCACCATCGACGGTTTTTACGACAACACTGCCGCCTTCATCGGTGAAGGTTGCAAGGGTTGAAGAATATTTGAGTTCGATGCGACTGGATTTTTCAACGCGTGAACGTAAGGTCTTGTGTAAATCAGCGCGGTGAATAACTGCGTAGGGGGCCTTATGGCGGTGCTGCATGTGGGGGATCAGCGGCATATGCGCCAAACCTGCGCCGCTGTTGGCATCATACATGACAATTTTTTCAGGAAATTGCGCCTGTCTGGTCAATTCGGGTTCAAGGCTTAAGTGTTTTAGAATGTGATAAGCATTGGGGCCCAGCTGAATTCCGGCTCCGGCTTCTGCCGGGGCGTGGGATTTTTCGAGAATTAAAGTGGTAAAACCCTGTTTTTCCAGACACAATGCACACGCCAGCCCCCCGATGCCGGCACCTGCAATGATCACGTCTGGTTTCATTGAGACAGGCTCTAGGTGCACCCGGCGGGATGGGTCTCATGTGGCTTCAGGGTAGAATTATGGCGGTAGAGGGTTGAGCAATAGGGGCAGACAATTTCTTTTTCATTGCCCATATCGAGAAAAATATGGGGGTGGTCAAACGGTGCTTTGGCACCGATACACTGAAATTTTTTGGTGCCGATTTCGATTTTATCAACACCAATATCATTGTGAAAATTGGGAATTGTGTTTTCCACCATCTCATACTCGCTTTTGCGCTTAGTATTATGCCATAAGAATCGCTGCTAGAATATACAAAGACCGGGAAAATTGAAAGCCAATACCAACGGAGAAACATTCCAGTGCAATCCTTTGTAACAAATGGTGTTGAAATTGCCTATGAGGTCATGGGCGACGGTGAGCCGGTATTGCTGATCCACGGGTTTGCCTCCAATGCCTATGTCAACTGGCGCGATACCGGTTGGGTGCAGACGCTTGAAAAGGCGCAACGCAGTGTCATTCTGATTGATAACCGCGGTCATGGCAAAAGCGAAAAACTCTATGATACCAAAGACTACGGTGCGCCAATTATGGCCACAGATGCGGTAGCCCTGCTGGACCATCTGGGACTGTCACAGGTCGATGTTATGGGCTATTCCATGGGTGCGCGTATCACCGCTTTTATGGCGATAAATCACCAGCCCTACGTCAAACGCGCTATTTTTGCCGGTCTTGGCATCAATATGGTCAAAGGGGTGGGGGATCCGGAGCAGGTGGCCGAAGCGCTGGAGGCTGAAAGCATCGATGACATTGAAAATACCGGTGGACGGATGTTCCGCTATTTTGCCGAACAGACCAAAAGCGACCTCAAGGCGCTGGCAGCCTGCATGCGTTCGTCGCGACAGAAGATCACAGTTGAACAACTGGCGAGCATAGAGGCTCAGGTTCTGGTGGCAGTGGGCACGGAGGATGCGATTGGCGGTTCTGCAACTGAACTTTCAGCGCTTATTCCCGGGGGCGAGGCGCTGGATATTCCCGGTCGTGATCATATGAAAGCGGTGGGTGACAAGACTTACAAACAAGGTGTGGTTGATTTTCTCAGCCGGGAAAACCAATGAACAGACCGGTTGCGCAAGTTTCGATGCAACAGGCGTCATTTACCGGCTTTGAGGGTAATGTAATTACTGCTGATCAATGGCCGGGCGAGGGGCTGTGTCCTGTCCTGCTGGCACCGGGAGGCGGGCAAACCCGCCATGCCTGGGGCAGCACCGGCAAACGGCTGGCCCAGCTTGGCTATTCTGTCACTTCTATTGATCAACGCGGTCATGGTGGAAGCGAGTGGCCGCAAAGCGGTGATTATTCCTATTCAGCCTTTGCCAAAGACTTTGTTTGTGTCGCCCAACAGCTGAAATCCACCACAGGTCATGCGCCGGTGGCGATTGGCGCATCTTTAGGCGGTATCGCTGGATTGTGCGCCCAGGGGCGGAATCCATTCGCTTTATCGGGGCTGGTTCTGGTTGACATCACGCCCACGGTGAAAATTGCCGGGGTGGCAAAAATCCTGAGCTTTATGGCGGCAAATATTGAAGAGGGTTTTGCTACTCTGGAAGAAGCATCAGACGTTATTGCCAAGTTTCTGCCCAATCGCACCCGCCCAAAAAACCTGAATGGTCTGGCAAAAAACTTACGCCTTGATGAAGACGGGCGCTATCGCTGGCACTGGGACCCGCGTTTTCTCAAAAACCGCCAGTCGGGAAAAACCCAGCGTGATGAACTGCGTGCCGAAATGATTGCAGCGGCAAAAAGCCTTACCATTCCCACCTTACTGGTGCGGGGAAAATCGAGTGAACTGGTCAGTGAAGACAACGTCAGGGAGTTTCGCGAACTGGTACCGCAGGCGGAGTTTATTGACGTCACCGATGCCAGTCATATGGTTGCGGGCGATCGCAATGACCGGTTCAGTGATGCTGTTGAAGGTTTTGTTCAACGGAATTTCACAAAAAACCAGATATGGTAAAATTCAGATAAAGGCAGTAAAACAATGCTTTATGTGAATTTTTTGAGTAATTGATTCTTTTAGTAATTCAAAATCGTGATTGAGAAATTATGGATGTTCATCATCTTCGTGTTATGTTGTGGCAAATGCTGGAACTCAAGGTGTGCTTGGGGTTCCATGGAAAACGTAATCAAAGAGGGTCCGGCGGTTAAAAACCTTCGGATTTGACTTATAAAATGACACAGCCTGTTACGCGCGTCCGCGCCGAGGTATTGGATAGTTGTGACCCGGTGTGGTCACGCATTACGGCAGAAGCGCAAGAAGTTGTTTCGCGTGAGCCGGAACTGTCAAGTTTCGTCTTCAACACCGTTCTCAATCACAAAAAGCTCGAAGATGCGATCAGTTTGCGGCTGGCGCAATTGCTGGGCACGGCTGACGTTGGCGCATTACAGCTGCGCACGGTTTTTTGTGAAGCACTTGAAACCGATAGTGATATCGGCGCTGCCATTCGCGCCGATATTGTCGCTATTCATGATCGTGACCCGGCGTGCCATCGCTATCTTGCGCCGGTGTTGTATTTCAAAGGCTTCCATGCGGTACAGACCTCGCGCATTACCAACTGGCTGTGGCGGCAGGGGCGGCAGGATTTTGCCACCTATATTCAAAGCCGGGCGTCGGCCGGTTTTGGCGTCGATATCCATCCCGGTGCCAGCGTTGGCCGCGGCATTATGATTGATCATGCCACCGGCGTGGTGATTGGTGAAACCGCTGTGGTTGAAGATGATGTCTCCATTATGCACGGTGTCACACTTGGCGGCACCGGCAAGGAGGGCGGCGACCGCCATCCAAAGGTTCGTCGTGGCGTATTGCTTGGGGCGGGCGCTATAATTTTAGGCAATATCGAGGTGGGAGAATGTGCCAAGGTAGCCTCGGGCAGCGTTGTCCTGCACGATGTTCCCGCCAACCGCACGGTGGCCGGTGTGCCAGCAAAGGTCGTCGGCTATTCGGGTTGCGATGAACCGGCGCGGAAAATGGACCACATGATTGAAGAAGCCGACACCGAATAAGGTTTTCAGCTTTAAGTAAATATCTCACTCATTCGTCATCCCCGAGCTTGTCCCGGGGATGACGGAGTGTGTGGGTCTTTAGAAATTGAAAATACCGCGCAGTTGGCCGACGGCCTTGTAGCCGCCATCAAAAGTTGACT
>CAZVAZ010000092.1:0-8747 GCA_964625235.1 uncultured Hyphomicrobiales bacterium | reverse complement strand
CACCCGACAATCATGAAAGAAACACGCGTCATCCGTCAAGCCGCTAATTTCAATGGCTGCTATAGGTTTGCCCAATAGCTACAGCTGTCGCATTTCTTATGCCTGAGCGTGATCTGAGAATATGGGGCACCGGCAAGGTGATTTGGTACAGCCCTCGCAGTAGCGAGGCGCACTTTGACTACTCAGTTAACTGTGTAGCCTGGTTCAAGCGATTTCACGCGACGT
Organism: uncultured Hyphomicrobiales bacterium; assembly: GCA_964625235.1. Taxonomy (GTDB): domain Bacteria; phylum Pseudomonadota; class Alphaproteobacteria; order Rhizobiales; family JAJFHR01; genus JAJFHR01. Next base: position 8,522 of record CAZVAZ010000092.1, on the reverse strand, counting down.
TTCCCAGATTTTCGCCGTGGTATCGTTAATCTGCTTGATTTGCTGAGTAGCGCTGGCGATCTCTTTCACGTTGACTGCAATCTTTTCAACACGATCGGAAGCCGTTTGCATGTTTCCGGAAATCTCCTGCGTGACTGCATTCTGCTCATCAATGGCACAGCCGATGGACGACGATATTTCATTGATCTCACTAATGGTCCCGGAAAAGACCTCAATTGCACTCACTGCAGCATTGGTGGCGGTTTGAACCTCGGCAATCTGACTGCCGATCTGGTCAGTGGCCTGGGCAGTTTGGCTGGCAAGCGTTTTTACCTCGCTGGCGACGACCGCAAATCCCTTGCCGGCTTCACCTGCACGCGCGGCTTCGATTGTGGCATTGAGCGCCAGCAGATTGGTCTGCTTGGCAATGTTACTGATCAACTCAACAACCTCATTGATTTTAAGTGCAGATTCCGCCAGGCCAGAGATAATACCACTGGTCCGCTCGGCTTCATTTACAGCGTTCGATGTCGTTTCGAGTGCCTGATTGATCTGACGGCTTATCTCTGCCATAGAGCTGGACAACTCCTCCGCGCCCGCAGCAACGGATTGTACGCTCGCCGATGTATCATTGGTAGCCTCGGCTGCGGTTACAGATTGCTGAGCTGCGTGTTCAACAATTTCAGTGATCTCGGAAAACTGCCTGTCCATGTCACGTGTAGCATCTTCACGCTGCAGCCGTTCATTTACTATTGCGGTGGTGTCGCTGGCATATTTGACCACCTTGAACAATTTTCCATTCATGTCGGAGATCGGATTATAGGTTGCCTGAATCCAGACTTCATGGCCACCCTTGCCGATACGTTTAAACTCTCCGGATTGAAAATTCCCGGCCCGTATTTCATCCCAGAACCGGTTATATTCAGCACTGCCGCGATCGTTGGGCTCAACGAACATTGAGTGATGTTTTCCTGCGATTTCTTCGAGTTTGTACCCAAGGGTTTCCAGAAAATTGTCGTTGGCTTGAATAATTGTTCCATCCAGATTGAATTCAATCACCGCCTGCGATTTGCTGATGGCTGCAAGCTGACCCAGATTGTCGGCAGCATGCAATTTGCGCTCGGTTATATCGGTTGCCAGTTTGACAATTTTAACGATCTTGCCGCCGGACCCTGTGACAGGATTGTAGGAAGCCTGAATCCAGATTTCTTTTCCGTTCTTGCCAAAGCGTTTAAATTCTTCCTGAAGGAACTGACCCCGTCTCAGTGTTTCCCAGAACTCAGTATATTCTACCGATTTGGCATACTCAGGTTCAACAAACATAGAATGATGATTGCCGACAATTTCCTTGAGGGAATAGCCAACCGCATTGAGAAAATTCTCGTTGGCTGACACTATGGTGCCGTCTGGTTTGAATTCGATGATTGCCTGAGAATTCATCAACGCTGCAAGCACGTTTGATGAATCAGAAATTGAGCGTGACCACATATTTAACCTCCAGTGTGTTGGGGTTAATATGTCCGATTTCATTAATAAGAAAGCCGATGATGAAAGCAAAAATTTGAGTCCCCAGTTCTTCATCCAGTAGTCTAACGGTGTTAAAAATTTATGAAATTCTACAGGCTGTAAGAGGATTTAAAAATAAATTTACAATCTGTGCGGGTAATTTTAAACTCGTGCCTTTCTAAGAATTACCGCGCATCGAAACGTGTGGTATTCATGGCCAGTTCAAAATTTTGCAATTGGATTACCTGTCTAAATTGAGTATCTTTACATACCTTTTGCTTTCCTGCTCTGGACATTTTTATGATGTGCGTGTTGAATGCTCTCGTAAAAATCAGAACAATTTCAGGAATGAAAATGCGCCTTGCTCACATATTTTTTTCACTGGCTTTCGCCGGTTTGTTACTTCTCAACAACCCATCACAAGCCCAAACCACGAATTGGAAATTTCAACCTGTCGAAACTGCGCAACCAGTTACAGAGGTTTTTCAAGCAAATGCAACACGCGTGCTCGTAAAAGCGGGGCCACAATGGTATCAGGCTGTATGGTGTGGTGAAAAACTGTGTTTGAAACCCGCACAAGAACCTGAGAAACTCAAGGCTCCCGCGGGTGATTTGCCTGACGGCGGCGTGGCTGTGCACCCTTCTCCCGGCATTGTTTCCGCCTGGTATTCGCAACCGACGCGGCGATACAATCATGGGGTTTTAGGCGATAATGTTGAAGGCGGCGGCCTCAGCGTTAAAGACGGCAAGGGCAATATCTACAATTACCAGTTGCCGGAGGATTCAGTATTTGAGGACATCACCCCCAGACTAGCCGATCTTGATGGCGACGGCAGAGCTGAAGTCATTACCATCAAATCATTTCTGGATGCGGGTGGTTCGCTGGCGATATTCAGTTTGCGCGCCGACAAGCTCGTACCTGTCGCCACAACGCCTGCAATCGGTACAACCAACCGCTGGCTCAATGTTGCCGGGATCAGGGATTTTAATGGTGATGGCTTAATCGACATTGCGACAGTGGTTACCCCGCACATTGGCGGCACTCTGGAAATCTGGTCATATAAAGATGACAAGCTGGTTTTGACCGCTTCAAAATACGGGTTTTCAAATCATTTTATAGGGTCGCGAAACCTTGATCTTTCCGCTGTCGGGGATGTTAGCGGAAACGGCACACCTGATATTGCAATCCCTGGTGCGGCAAGGCGCCAGCTTCGTATTATGACACTTAGCGGAAACACGCTTGAACAAAGCGGTTCCGTTGACCTGCCGGATAAGATTGATGCAAATATCGGACTTATACACCAACCCAATGGCGGGCTTTCGGCTTATGTGCTGGGGCTGGCCAATGGCGCTCTGGTCGCGGTGATTAATTAAGCATGCAGCACGGTTTCGAGTTCGCTGACATTATCGATGACATGATCCGCATCGTCGCACAGTTGTGCGTGAACGCAAGTACCGGACAAAACACCAATGTTCCTGCCCGCGCCTGCAGCTTTTCCCATCTCCATGTCGTGGCGACTGTCACCGACAACCATTATCTCGCTCAACTCAAGACCGGTTGCTTTGGCAAATCCGTCGACCATTCCCCGGCCCGGTTTTGCCCCGAAGCCTGAATCAAATCCGGCGATAAAATCAAGCTGCTCAAGAATTCCAAAAGGATTGAGTGAACTTCTGGCGCTGTCTATGCCATCACTTGTCGCAACACCGAGTTTCAATCCTTTGCTTTTGAGAGTGGCAAACAGCTTTTTCAGATTGGTAACCTGGACCGCATGAGTGGCGATGCGTGCGTTAAAAATATCCCCGATGGCAGCTGATATTTTTGCACCGGGCGCTACATTTTGCGGAGCATGAGGCAACCAGGCTTCAGTAATCTCGTCATTGTTGCCCTGGGCAAGGACCGTATTGGCAAGAATTGTGTCGGTGGTTCTATCATAGCCTGATGCTGCCAGCATCAGGTGGGCACGTTTAAGGCAATTGCCCGCGACAAACAAAGATGCCTCTTTATAGAGTGGCACCCAGGTGCTTTGAAAATCTATAAGCGTGCCGTCCTTGTCAAACAGAATGCCGTAAATCGCCATCAGGTGCCTTTGGTTGAGAGTAGAGTGCCACTTATTATACTGGCACAATTCGAATTAAGTTTGTAGCCTGAATAAAAACGACTGTGGGTGAACAAGCAGTGGAATTCGATTATATCATCGTTGGCGCAGGGTCTGCTGGCTCGGTGCTGGCCAACCGGCTGAGTGAAGATGGAACCAGCACAGTATTGCTGCTGGAGGCGGGCGGTGGCTGGCGCAATATTTTCGTCGATATGCCTTCGGCGTTTTACATCCCCATGAACGACAAGCGCTACAACTGGTTTTATGAAACCGAAACCGAGCCCCATCTCAACCATCGCCAGATGCATTGCCCCAGAGGGCTTGGCCTGGGCGGCTCGTCGGCCATTAACGGCATGGCGTATGTCAGGGGCAATGGTCATGATTTTGACACCTGGCAAAACTCAGGCGCACACGGCTGGTCGTACAGCGATATATTGCCCTATTTCCGCAAAGCCGAGACATACAGTGGTGGTGCCGATGCTTATCGCGGCGGCACCGGGCCCCTGCACACCTCCAATGGAACGCTGGAAAACCCGCTATTCCAGGCATTCATAGATGCCGGTATTGCAGCGGGTTATCAGTCAACAAAAGACATGAATGGCCATGCCCAGGAGGGTTTTGGCCGCATGGACATGACGGTTCACAACGGGCGGCGCTGGAGCACTGATATTGCTCATCTCGCACCTGCACGCAAACGTTCCAACCTCAAATTAGAAATCCATGCCCTGGCTTCACGCATCCTTATGGAAGGCAAAAAAGCCACAGGCATTGAATATACCCACCGCGGATCATCACACACCGCTTTGGCGCGAAAAGAAGTCATACTATGTGGTGGTCCGATTAATTCACCACAATTACTGATGCTGTCGGGCATTGGCCCGGCATCACACCTGCAAGACATGAGTATCAATGTTGTCTGCGATTTACCCGGCGTGGGGCAAAACCTGCAGGATCACCTTGAGTTGTATATTCAACATCAGTGCACGCAACCGATCTCACTTTACAGCTCAATGTCCTGGCACAGCAAGGCACGCATCGGGGTTGAGTGGCTGTTGTTCAAAACCGGGTTGGGAGCAACCAATCATTTTGAGGCCGGCGGGTTCATTCGCTCGCGCGCAGGCGTTCCCTACCCCGATCTCCAGTATCATTTCTTGCCAATGGCGATGTCTTATGATGGCTCGCAATTGGCCACCGGCCACGGGTTTCAGGCCCATGTGGGGCCGATGCGCAGTAAGTCGCGCGGTTCAGTCTGGCTCAAAACCCCCGAGGCACGCGACCATCCCGGGATTTTATTCAACTACATGAGCCATGAGGATGACTGGGCGGAAATGCGGGCCGGCGTTAAGCTGACGCGGGAGATATTTGCACAATCCCCGTTTGATCCCTATCGCGGTCCTGAGATTTCACCAGGCATCGAGGTTCAAAGCGATGACGACATTGACGAGTTTATCCGCACCCGCGTTGAAAGCGCCTATCACCCGTGTGGTACCTGCAAAATGGGTACTGACGCAAATGCCGTGGTCGATCCCGCATGCAGCGTTCGTGGCATAGATGGCCTCAGGGTTGTCGACAGTTCTATCATGCCGCAAATAACAACCGGCAATCTGAATGCGCCAACGATTATGATCGCTGAAAAAGCCGCTGATATAATTCGGGGAAAGACACTACTGGCGGCTGAAAATACCGATTATCAAAAAATTGATAACTGGCAGACATCACAACGCTGATAGATGAGGGGACGGCACTGAAATTGATACTCCACAAGACTGCACTGTTGGTATATTCTTGAACAAACACCAAAAAAACGGAGATATCTATGGCCGCCGATTTTGCCCCTTTTGACTATGAGGCTGCCTGTGCCGAATTTTCTTTAACAATACCCTATGATTTTAATTTCGCCTTTGATGTCATCGCCAAAAGGGCGCGCGAGAACGATAAAACCGCGCTGATTGCCATTGATGCCGCTTGCGAAAATATCGTCCATCACAGCTATGGTGACCTTGATCGCGCCTCCAGCAAAATGGCCAACGCGCTGATTGCTCTCGGGGTCAAAAAGGGCGATACGGCCATTGTCGTTATGCCGCGGATTGCCGAGTGGTATCATGTGTTGCTGGGGTGCACAAAAATCGGTGCCATAGCCATGCCCGGCACCAACCTGCTTACCGCCAAAGATATTGAATACCGGATTAACCGGGCCAAGGCAAAGCTTGCCATTGTTACCCAAACCCACGCCGGGGCAGTGGACGAAATTAAAGCCAACTGCCCCTCGCTCGAACATCTGATTGTCATCGGCAGTGAGCGCGAAGGCTGGTCAAGTTTCGAGGCCATGTGCGCTAAAGCGCCGGATCAAATTGAACGTGCAAGCCTGCCGCAGACAAAAGCCGATGAGTTGATGTTGATATATTTCACCTCAGGCACCACGGCAAACCCAAAGATGGTCGGGCGCGATCATGCCTATGCCATGGCGCACAGTATCACCGCGAAATACTGGGTGGGTCTACAGGAAAGCGATATCCACTGGGCGCTGACCGATACCGGCTGGGCCAAGGCTGCCTGGGGATTGCTCTATCCGCCCCTGCTGGCCGGGGCTGCCGTGCTGCTCTATGACGGCGAGGGCTTTGACGTTCATATGCATCTCAAGATTATCGAAAAAATCAAAGTGACTACGTTTTGTGCCCCGCCGACAATTTACCGGATTTTGGCGCAGACAGATGTTTCCGGTTATGATTTAAGCTCGCTGCGCCATTGCATCGGGGCGGGTGAACCTCTTAACAGTGAAGCCATGCGCTCGTGGAAAGAGGCCACCGGGTGTGATATTCATGATGGCTATGGCCAGACCGAAACCATCAATATTGTCGCCAATATTCCGGGTATGGAAATCCGCCCCGGCTCCATGGGCAAACCGGTTCCCGGCCTCAACGTGGATATCATTGACGATGACGGCAATGTGGTGGCGGATGACACAGTTGGACATATCGCCGTAAAGGTTGGCGAACCTTATCCGCCGGGATTGTTCCACGGCTATTACCAGGATGAAGAGGCAACGGCACAGTCATTCCGCAATGGCTGGTATTACACCGGTGATACTGCCACGCGCGATAGCGATGGTTACATCTGGTTTGTTGGCCGTTCCGATGACATCATCACTTCTTCGGGTTACCGCATCAGCCCGTTCGAGGTTGAAAGCGCTTTGATTGAACATGAAGCCGTGGTTGAATCCGCAGCCGTTGCAAAGCCTGATGATCTGCGTGGTGAGATTGTCCTGGCCTATATTATTCTCGGGCAGGGTTATGAGCCTTCAGATGAACTGGCTATCGAAATTCAGGATTTCGTCAAAAAGCTGACAGCGCCTTATAAATATCCACGCGAAATCGTCTTCCGCAAAGCCCTACCAAAAACCATATCGGGTAAAATCCGCCGGATTGAACTGCGCGAAGAAGCCGCCGGGAAGCGCTGAAACCAGAACAGAATCAGGCGTCTTCCAGCTCCACCGGCCGGGAAATCTGGCTGGCATTTTCCTGGCTTTTAATGGCAATCCATTTAAACAGAACTTTTGTCAGAGCGTCCATTTTGACGGGCTTGGACAGGTAATCATCCATCCCGATCTCTATACATTTTTCACGATCCCCGGTCATGACATGGGCGGTGAGGGCGATTATCGGAGTGCGGTTTTTCTGTTTTTCTTTTTCATGGGAACGGATCAATTCAGTTGCTTCGTAGCCATCCATTTCCGGCATAGAGATGTCCATCAAAATAACGTCGGCGCCGATATCCCGGTACAGTTCAACCGCTTCGCGACCGTTGGCAGCCAGGGTCAGTTTTATCGGTGAATCCATCAACATCTGTTCGACAACACGCTGGTTGATTTCATTGTCTTCGGCCAGGAGCACATGATAGGTTTTCGTCGCCGCCTGGCCTGGTTGTGTTTTCAGGTCGCGGATACGATGGCGGGTTGTCAATCCCTGGCTGTTTCCCTGTTCTGCAAGAATTGTGGCGATTGCGTCGCGAAGCAGATCCGAGCGAACCGGCTTGATCAAATACCCGTCAACCCCCAATTGCCGGTAGAATTTTGCGTCACCCTTTTGTCCGGTAGGTAACAGCATTATCAAGGGAATATCGCTTAAGGCCGGGTCGTTCCTGATCGCCTTTGTAAGCTGCTGGCCGTCCATTTCAGGCATATGATAATCGAGAATAACGAGGCCAAACCTGTCATCGCCTGCGGAGGATTTCCTCAGCAGGTTCAACGCTTTTTCACCACAGTTGACACAATGAGGCGTTATGCCAAAACTTTGAATTTGCTCAGACAGGATTGCCCTGTTTACATCGACATCATCGACAACAAGTATTTTCATATTCTGCATATTGGGCAGAACTAGGTCAGGGCTCTCCTCCCTACCATCAATGGTCAATTCCAGTGCAAGTTCAAATCTGGAACCCTTGTTTTCAGTAGACGACACCGTGAGACTTGCATTCATAAGATCGGCAAGACGTTTGGAGATGGCAAGCCCTAATCCGGTACCGCCATACTGTCGGGTGGTGGAGTTGTCGGCCTGTTCAAATTTATCAAAGATCGAGCCAAGCTTATCAGGAGAAATCCCCACTCCCGTGTCGGTCACACTGATTTTAAGCGCTGCTTTGTCTTTGTCGTGAACACCATCGACATTAATAAGAACGTGTCCCTTATGAGTGAATTTCAGGGCATTGCCGACCAGGTTGGTTACAATCTGGCGAATACGGCCAACATCACCGATGCATCGTTCGGGAAGGGCTGGATTAAAGTGTACCGCAAGCTCAACGTCATCTGTGGTGACTTCCGAAGCCATCAGGGTTGCGACGTCCTCAATGCAGGATTTCAGGTTGAAGGGTATGGGGTCCAGCTCCAGTTTTCCTGCCTCGAATTTTGAAAAATCAAGAATATCGTTGATGATGGTAATTAATGAT
>CAZVAZ010000091.1:0-8903 GCA_964625235.1 uncultured Hyphomicrobiales bacterium | reverse complement strand
CCCATCACACCGTTCATCGGTGTTCTGATTTCATGGCTCATATTGGCAAGAAACTCGGATTTGGCGCGGTCGGCCGACTGGGCGGCACAGCGGGCATCTTCAAGTTCCTGCTGGCGTTTACGCTCTTCGGTAACATCGGTGTAAGTGGTGACCCCGCCACCATTTTGGCGCGGCTGGACGTTTGCGACAATAATATTGCCGTTGGGAATTTTGCGCTCTACCATGAACGGCTCGCCAGCAAGGCATTTTTCTTTTGATGCCTGCAAGACGGTTGCAAGGTCTGCATCTTCACCTTCATCGCCGCGTTCGACACAAAAGCCGATAAAATCATTCATCAGCGCGCCAGGTGCAATCAATGCGGCGGGCAGGTCGAGCATTGTGGCCATTTGCTGATTTGAACGGATGATTTTTTCATGATCATGAATGAGCATCCCCTGCGCCATGGCATTGAGGGATTCATCGAGAAGTGCGGCTGCAGTGGTGACTTCATCACCATTTCCCGCACTCTCCCCACCGTGCAGCAATTGTTCAATCACATCACCCAGTTGCGACACCAGTTCAGCATTTTTGCGCTGATCGGCCGTTAGCGGCTGATTTAATCTGTCTGGAGCATTGAAAAGCGCTTTCAGCTTTTCATTTTCAAAAAGTATCTGAGAAGGAAGGCGTTCGACCAGATGGTCGAATAAAGAGATTGTTTCTTCCAGGCTAAAAGCCTGAAAAGAGGCCTTGCCTTCATCGCTACCCACAGGGTCGCTATCCATGGAAAAGTCCTCTGCCAGCAAAAAACATTACCGGATTTTCTCAAAACGCAGTGAATATTCGGTAAATTTTGCCGTACTTTCCTATCAATACCAACAGAATGTTAGGGTGAGTTCGGGTTGCGCATTAGCTTGGGCAGGTTTCCAGTGGCTCCAGCTGCCTCGCGCATGAAAAATTGTTTGGCCGCAGCGCTGTTTTCAACCAGACCTAATCCCATGTCCCGGATCTGGCGCAAACCCGGAGACGAATTTGAAAACAGGCGGTTCAATGCTTCCATCATGAAAGCAGCGGTAAGATTATCAAATCGCCGCCACGCCTGATAATTTTCACCCACATCAACCGTGCCATAATCCAGACCCAGGTGAAGAGCATCTGCAGTGACATCCACCAAAGCTGCTGCATCGCGCAAGCCCAGATTAAGCCCCAGCCCGGCCAGGGGGTGAACTACGTGCGCCGCGTCCCCCACCAGCACCAGACGCGGCGCAACATAATCAACCGCCAATTGCAACGACAACGGATAAGACCAGCGCGGCCCAATGCGCTTGATTTTACCCAAATGATCACCAAAACGCCGCTTGAGTTCATAATCGAACCTGTCATCATCGGCACTCATCAACCCGGTTGCAACATCACTGCGTTCCGTCCACACCAGCGATGAGCGGCAGGGCTGTTTCAGAGGCAGGATTGCAAACGGGCCAACGGGCAAAAAATGCTCTTCGGCCACACCATTGTGGGGATGTTGGTGCTCGATGGTGGCAACAATACCATGCTGCTTATATTCCCAGCCAACCGTCTTCAATCCGGCCTTGCGCCGCAAAAATGAATTCCGCCCGTCTGCGGCAACCACCAAAGGCGCCGATAAAACACGGTTATCATCAAGCCTTATTTCGGCAAAATGCGCCCCCACCGCCATATCGACAACTTTGTGCGGGGCAAAAAAAGCAATACCCTGGTTTTTTTTGACCTGCCCAAGCAGTGCCTGACGGGTAAAGCGGTTTTCCAGCATGTAGGCTGCCGGAAATTGATCGTCGTCACGCTGGTCAAAATTCAAAAACACCGGCCGTTTGGCATCACCAGGTTCACTGTCGGTGACAATAATTTTAGAGATCGGCTGCGCGTGTTGTTCAAGGTCTTGCCACACCCCAAGTGCTTCAAACATTGTTTTGCTGGTTTTTGACAGCGCTGAAGCCCGCCCGTCAAACTCCGGTAACAATGTATCATCAACCGCTTGCACATCGACAATTGCTACCTTGAGGCCAATCCCCGCCAGCCCCAGCGCAACTGCAAGGCCCACCAGTCCGCCGCCGACAATGATAACATCGGTTTTGATTTTCTTAAACTCAACCATGGGGGAAATTACGCACGGGATAGCAAACACGTCCACAAAAAACGGTCACAACGCTTTCACATTTTTTTAACATGGCCTAAAACATTGTTTGATTTTCAACAAAGGCTGCCTTTCATGACCAACGCTGTCACACGACTACTCGATATTCTCGATATCGAGATTCTGGAAGAAAACCTCTTTCGCGGCCGTAGCCCCAAAGACAGCTGGCAGCGGGTCTTTGGCGGCCAGGTGGTGGGTCAGGCTCTGGTGGCGGCAACGCGCACGGTAAAAGATCGTTTCGCCCACTCACTGCACGGTTATTTTCTGCGCCCCGGTGATCCCGCAATCCCGATAATCTATGAAGTTGACCGCACCCGCGATGGTCGCAGCTTCACCACCCGCCGGGTTGTCGCCATTCAGCACGGACATCCCATTTTCACCATGTCGGCTTCATTCCAGGTGGATGAGGAAGGCTTTGACCATCAATTTGATATGATTGATGTACCTCAACCCGAAGATCTGCCCAGTGACGCCGAACACAAAGCCAAATTAATGGATCAGATGCCCGAGCACATTCGCAAATTCTGGCAGCGCGAACGCCCGATTGAGTTTCGCCCGGTGCAGTTTCGCAACTATCTCGAGCCGGAAAAACAGGAACCAGCGCAAAACCTGTGGTTCAGAACCACCAGCAACCCTTTGGCGGATCGTGCGCTTAACCAGTGTATTCTGGCATACGCATCAGACATGACACTTATAGATACCTGCCTCCTGCCCCACGGAAGAAGTTTTCTCGACCGCGATTTGCAACTGGCCAGCCTTGATCACGCCATCTGGTTTCACCGCCCCTTTCAATTTGATGACTGGATGCTTTTTGCCCAGGACAGCCCCAGCGCTTCAGGCTCTCGCGGCTTTAATCGCGGCAGTATTTATAGCCGCTCCGGCCACCTCATTGCGTCAGTCGCCCAGGAAGGCCTGATACGCCAGCGCGGATAGCGCCTAAATTTTAGGCAAAAAAGTATTATTGATTATTTTTTGGTCATGATGCCCGCAACAATCTCTGTTCATAAAATTTAGACTATTAAAAAACTATTTATTTTCAACAAGTTACCTAGAGCAAGACACTTTGGCATGCTCCTTGCCTTGCAATCCTTCATTACCACTTATCGAGGCCGGTTTATCACCTCTCAAGCCAATGGTTATGGAGCCTATAATGTCTGTCAGAATTCTCGCCCCCACTGCTTTGATACTCGTATTGCTTAACACCCCGGCAGTCGCCGGGTCAGATCCCGCCATCCCCGCACAAACCGCCTTTGTTCTGAATACGTTCATGTTTTTGGTCATGGGCGCTTTGGTTATGTGGATGGCGGCGGGTTTTACCATGCTCGAAGCCGGCATGGTGCGGTCAAAAAATGTTGCCACCATCTGCACCAAGAACATTGCGTTATATTCCATCGCCGGTCTCATGTACTGGCTGGTTGGCTACAACCTGATGTATGACGGTGTGAATGGTGGGCTTTTCGGCTCGTTAACCTGGTTCACCTACCCGGACGAAGCGGCTATGAAAACAGCTGAGGATTACGGCAGCTACGCTGCTGCCTCCGACTGGTTCTTCCAGATGGTTTTTGTTGCCACCGCTGCTTCAATCGTCTCCGGTACTCTGGCCGAGCGCATCAAACTGTGGCCGTTTTTAATCTTTGTCCTGGTGTTTACCGGATTTATCTACCCCATAACCGGCGCATGGAAATGGGGTGCGGGTTGGCTCGAGGTTCGTGGGTTTTTGGATTTCGCCGGCTCAACTCTTGTTCATTCCGTCGGTGGCTGGGCAGCTTTATCCGGTGCCATAATTCTCGGTGCCCGTTATGGCAAATACAATTCCAAAGGCAAGGTCAATCCCCTGCCTGGCTCCAGCCTGCCGCTCGCAACCCTTGGCACATTTGTATTGTGGCTTGGCTGGTTCGGATTTAACGGTGGATCACAATTAGCTCTTGCCTCCTTCACAGATGCTTCCGCCATCGCCCGCATTTTCGCCAATACCAATACGGCAGCGGCCGCCGGTGTGGTAACCGCAATGGTAATGACGCAACTGATGTATAAAAAAGTTGATCTGACCATGGTTCTCAACGGTGCGCTCGCTGGTCTGGTTTCGATTACAGCCGAACCGCTGACCCCGAGCCTGGGCATGGCTGCCGGGATCGGTGCAATTGGCGGTGTCATTGTTGTTTTTGCCGTGCCCATGCTGGACAGATTCAAAATCGACGATGTCGTCGGTGCTATTCCGGTTCATCTTTTCGCTGGTATCTGGGGCACGCTTGCAGTTCCCCTGACCAACCCTTCTGGCAACTTTATAACCCAGCTAACCGGTATCATTGCCATTGGTGCGTTTGTGACCATCGTCAGCTCCATTTTATGGCTTGTTCTCAAATTTACCGTTGGCATCCGGGTAAGTGGCGAAGACGAGGATAAAGGGCTGGATCAGGCCGAGCTCGGGCTTGAAGCCTACCCCGAATTTGGCGTCGGCGGCCAGCGGATGTAATCTGAAGCAATCGACAAACATTCTTCCGGCAAGGCTCAGGGTGCTCAAAGCTTCCTGAGCCTTGCCGGTTTTTGTGCACATTTAACCCTAGGTTAACTACGTGGAGGCTAGTGTTTCTCCCATGTTTGTAGGTATGGGCTGAGGTGTCCATGAGTTGAGTAATTGGTCAGCGGACAGGCTGTTTTAGTTGCGTCGTCCGGTATGGGTAAAAATGTCAGATCGTTTCGATAGTGTGCCACCGTCCCCGTTTCGCCGTTTGGCGGAGCTGATTGGCGATAAGCGGCCCGGGCGCGAACCCATTGTGATGACTGTTGGTGAACCCGGCCATCCAATTCCTGAATTTGTTATCGACATTATTAAACAACACCAGGCGGATTATAGAAAATACCCGCCCGGTGGCGGTACACCTATGGTGAGGCAGGCCATCGCCGCCTGGTTATCAAAACGCTATGGCCTCGGCGATGCCGTTGATCCTGAAAAACATGTTTTGCCCTTGTGCGGTACGCGTGAAGGCCTGTTCTCCATTCCCCTTATTGTGGTGCCACTGGATACGGCCAGGAAAAAATCAAAAGTCATCATTCCCAATCCGTTTTATCATTCCTACGCCGGTGCAGCAGTAGCTGCTGGCGCTGAGCCATATTTTGTGACGGCCAGCAGAAAAACCGGCTTTTTGCCTGATCTTGATGCCATTTCAGTAGAAGTCCTGCAGGCGACCGCCTGTTTTTTCCTGTGCACACCTGCCAATCCCCAGGGTGCCATCGCTGATATTGAGTATCTGAAAAAAGCCATCCTTTTGGCCCGGAAGCATGATTTCACCTTACTGGTGGATGAATGTTATTCAGAAATTTATGACGATAAAAAACCACCTGGTGCCCTTGAAGCCGCGCTGCAACTCAATCAGGGGTTTGATAATATTCTGGTCTTCAACTCACTATCAAAAAGATCAAATCTTGCCGGTCTGCGCGTGGGCTTATGTGCCGGTGACGAAACACTGATTGCACGGTTTTTGAAGTATCGCAATCTTGGCGCACCCCAGATACCGCTCCCCCATCTTGCCGCAGCCGCAGTTACCTGGGCCGACGAAGATCATGTAACTGCCAACCGCGCGCTTTATCGCAACAAGATTGATATTGCTGAAGATGTTCTAAAAGACCGGTTTGGATTTTACCGTCCGCCCGGCGGCTTTTTCCTCTGGCTTGATGTGTCAGAATTTGGCGGCTGCGAACAGGCAACTTTGAAATTCTGGGATAGAGCCGGTGTCAAAGTCCTGCCCGGAAGTTATCTCTCCCGCGTTGATGCCAGCGGCATCGATCCCGGTAAAAATTACGTTCGCATCGCTCTCGTTCAATCTGAAACAACAACCCAGGAAGCTTTAACACGACTGCTCAACGCGTGAGCAAATCACAAGTCACACGGAAAACCAGATGTCACAGGCAAAATTAAAATCAGGTCATTCACCCTTGCTGCCGCAAAGCTTTCGGCTGTTTTTACAGCGGCGGTTCAGCGAGATAATCGGCTTCATCATCTTGATGCTGGTAACATTGAGCGCTGTTGCTCTTGCCACCTGGAATATCCACGACCCAAGCTTCAACCATGCCACCAGCAATCCGGTCGAGAACTGGCTCGGGTTTACCGGTGCCGCTCTTTCTGACCTGCTTATCCAGGTGTTTGGACTTGCCTCCATTGCCTTTCTGCTGCCGCCTTTGGCCTGGAGCATCCGTTTTCTCGGCCATCAGGAGTTCGGCAGGCCCTCGCGCATGTTACTATCATGGGTGCTTGGCACCTTTTTGGCATCGGGAGCCATTTCAGCTGTGTCAGCCGTTGGAAGCTGGCCTTTGCCATCCGGGCTGGGTGGATTGTTTGGTGATCTTTTACTCGGTCTGGCCAAATGGCTTCCGGCAATGGTTGTGGGCGACAGTATCGCTGCGATTGTCAGTGGCAGCCTTTTGGCAATCGCTGCATTTTTCACCATTATCAATGCCTGCAGAATGAAAGTGAACGATGTCACCACACCTTTTGGGGCATTGTCAGGTTTTAGCGCAGAGCTATTCTTCCGTATTTTAGGGCCAATAACCCATACATTTTTAAGCATCGCAGGCTCTATCCGGCGTCTGCCGGGCCTTGGGGTCGGCCGCAACAAAAATTCAATTGAAGCTGCGCGCGCCCTGCATAATCCCAACCACCGCCTCAACAAAGAAACCCGCACTGGCAAAGATGAAGCCGACCGCGTCTCTCTTTCCGGTTTTGATCGCCTTAAACAGGTTTTTCAACGCAAATCAGACGGCTTATTGTCAAAACCCGAATCCGCCTCAAAATCAGGTCGGGTCGAGCCTCATTTCGAAGCGGACTCGCAATCGACTTTTAGTGATCCTGCTTTGGGCGGAGATAATGATGATCACTTTGACAATGACAGGCCCGGTCGTGTAACGGCAACAAACAAATCTGTAAAGCAAGGCAAGCGGGTTGCCCGCGAAGGCCAGCCGGTGCTGAAACTGGTCAAGTCCAGTGCCTATGAATTGCCGCCGGTAAGCCTGATCACAATCCCAAAAAATGCCTCCCGGACACAGAGCGTCAGTGCCGATGCGCTGGAGCAAAATGCCCGGATGCTCGAAGGTGTTCTGGATGATTTTGGTATTCGCGGTGAGATTACCAATGTGCGCCCGGGCCCTGTTGTAACCCTTTATGAGCTGGAACCCGCCCCTGGTATCAAATCTTCCCGCGTCATTGGTTTGGCCGATGATATTGCGCGCTCCATGAGCGCACTTTCAGTGCGTGTTGCCGTGGTGCCCGGGCGCAACATTATCGGCATTGAAATGCCCAATGCCAAACGCGCTGTGGTTTATTTCAGAGAACTGCTGGCGTCCGAGGATTTTGAAAATGCGACCGGTGAATTACCACTCATTCTTGGCAAAAACATCGGCGGTGACCCGGTTTTCAGCGATCTTTCCCGCATGCCTCATCTGTTGATTGCGGGCACGACGGGATCGGGCAAATCGGTTGGCATCAACACCATGATACTGTCCCTGTTGTTCCGGTTTACGCCTGAGCAATGCAAACTTATCATGGTCGATCCCAAAATGCTGGAGCTTTCTGTCTACGATGGTATTCCCCATCTGCTGGCACCTGTGGTAACCGATCCGAAAAAAGCCGTCGTCGCACTTAAGTGGGCGGTCAAGGAAATGGAAGAGCGCTATCGCAATATGTCGAAGCTCGGTGTACGAAATATCGACGGCTTCAATACAAAACTCCGCCAGTCAAAAACCAAAAGCGCTCCCATTACCCGTACTATCCAGACCGGTTTTGATCACGAAACCGGCGAGCCTATCTATGAGCAGGAAGAGCTCAGTCTCGAAATAATGCCCTATATTGTCATTGTGGTTGACGAAATGGCTGACCTGATGATGGTCGCAGGCAAAGACATCGAAGGCACCGTTCAACGTCTGGCTCAAATGGCGCGTGCCGCCGGCATCCACCTTATCACCGCAACCCAGCGCCCCAGCGTTGATGTGATTACCGGCACCATCAAAGCCAATTTCCCCACGCGGGTTTCTTTTCAGGTCACGTCCAAAATTGACAGCCGGACCATACTGGGTGAGCAGGGTGCCGAAC
Source organism: uncultured Hyphomicrobiales bacterium (assembly GCA_964625235.1). Taxonomy (GTDB): domain Bacteria; phylum Pseudomonadota; class Alphaproteobacteria; order Rhizobiales; family JAJFHR01; genus JAJFHR01. Next base: position 675 of record CAZVAZ010000091.1, on the reverse strand, counting down.
AATTGCTGGGACAGGGCGACATGTTGTTCATGTCTGGCGGAGGCCGTATTTCGCGCATTCATGCGCCTTTCGTTTCTGACGAAGATGTTGAAAAGGTTGTCAATCACCTGAAACGGCAGGGCATTCCCGAATATCTTGAATCAATCACCACCGATGATGGCGAAGACGCTGCCACCGACACCGGTGAAAGCAGCGGCAGTCAGGCCGACGAGATTTACGACAAGGCCGTCAATATTGTTCTTCAGGACAGAAAAGTCTCCACCAGCTATATCCAGCGACGCCTGTCAATCGGCTACAACCGGGCGGCAACAATAATAGAAAAAATGGAACGCGAAGGCGTCATCAGTCCGGCTAACCATGCTGGTAAGCGCGATATTCTAGTAGGTGACGAATCAACTGCTGCACCTTATTAAGATTATCTATCAACCTGCTCAAAAGTCGCGCTTTTGACATAATGAATAATTAAACCGGGTCCATGATAAAGACGATTAACAAATTCTGTAAGGGCTTTAAGGCGCTCATGCTGCCAACGGCTGCGGGCATGGCGCTGGCTTTTTCTCTTTTCCCCGGCGTAAGTCAGGCCGATGGGCGCAAACTTAACCCCGATGAAGTAGAAATCGTTTCCAGCGTCAACGACTACCTCAACAGCTTTGATAATATGGAAGGCTATTTCGT
>CAZVAZ010000090.1:0-8952 GCA_964625235.1 uncultured Hyphomicrobiales bacterium | reverse complement strand
CTGTTATGGAGACAGCGCGTAACAATGATGTTCCTGGAATTGAAGCGGAATGCGGGGGGTCATGTGCGTGTGCGACCTGTCATGTATATGTCGACCCTGACTGGCTGGAAAAAGCCGGTGAGCGCTCGGAGATGGAAGAAGATATGCTGGACTTCGCATTTGACGTGCGTGAAAATAGCCGGTTATGCTGTCAGATTAAAGTCACAGATGAACTTGACGGTTTAATTGTGCGCACGCCGGAGCGGCAATTTTAATCTGACTTAAATTTTCATACCGCGGAATTTACCATGAGTGATGTTGCCTTTAAAACCGATGCGGTAATAATCGGGGCAGGCCCGGTTGGTCTGTTTGCCGTGTTTGAACTGGGACTGCTGGATATCAATTGCCATGTGCTTGATATTCTGGACAAACCCGGCGGGCAATGCGCCGAACTTTATCCTGAAAAACCGATATATGACATTCCCGCCTACCCGGTGATTTCAGGCCAGGGGCTGACGGACCGTTTGCTGGAGCAGATTGAGCCGTTTAAACCGCAAATTCATCTCAATCAGCGCGTTGAAACCTTGCGCAAAACACCTGCCGGCACATTTGTCATTACCACCGATGACAATCTTGAAATTGAAACAACGCTGATTGTCATTGCTGCCGGTGGTGGCAGTTTCACCCCTAAAAAGCCGCCTATACCGGGCATTGATGCCTATGAAGGCAGTTCGGTGTTTTATTCAATCAAGCGAGTAGAAGAATTCAGGGACAAGAATATTCTGATTGTTGGCGGTGGTGACAGTGCGCTCGACTGGACGTTGAACCTGCAGCCGCTGGCCCGCAACATGACGCTTATTCATCGCCGCGATGCCTTTCGCGCAAGCCCTGACAGTGTGCAGAAAATGCGCACCCTGGTGGAACAGGACAAGATGACTTTCACTTTGGGGCAAATCAGGGAACTGCATGGCACCCAGGGCCAGCTCGAAGCTGTCAGTGTTGAAGGTTCAGAAGGGCTTTACCAGATTGAATGCGATACAATGCTGCCGTTTTTTGGCCTGACCATGAAGCTGGGGCCGGTGGCGGACTGGGGGCTTAACCTCAATGAAAATCTTATTCCGGTTGACACTGAAATGTTCCAGACCAGCACCCCGGGGATTTTTGCCATTGGTGACATCAATACCTATCCCGGCAAGCTAAAGCTCATTTTAAGTGGCTTTCATGAAGCAGCGCTTATGTCACAACAGGCTTTCAGACTGGTTCATCCCGATGAAAAGCTGCGGTTCCAATACACCACGTCAAGCAGCAGTCTGCAAAAGAAACTGGGTGTTAAATAGGCTGTATTGTCAGCAGTTTGATGATGTCTTTATATAGAAACTTCTTATTCGTCAGACGCAATCCGGCAGCCTCAAGATATTGCTCCGTATTGCGGTCAAATTCAGCTCCATAGGCCAGACGCGCCCAGGGAGCCCACAGCTTCATAATGGAACGCCGCAGAGGCTTTTGCGAAATGGAATATTCCAGAATACGGATGCATCCATTGGGGCGGCAGAGGCGGCGCAGTTCTTCAAGGGCTGGTTGCTGGTGCTCTGCACCGAGCACACAGAACAGGAAGGTTGAGACAATCGCATCAAAACTGTTGTCGGGGAAATCTGTATCGAGCACGTTCATCTGGTGCAGTTCGACGGCGGTACCGAGCTTTTCACGGCGTTGATGGGCGCGGACGAGCATGGCGGGGCTGAGGTCGATGGCCGTTATGTTTGAACCTTCCGGATAATAAGGAAAATTTCGCCCGGTGCCGACGCCCGCATCCAGCAGACTTCCCTCTAATCCCTCAAATACCTTAGCCCGCAAAGGCTTGTAGCGAAAGTGTTCAAAAGGTAAATCGAGGATGTCGTAAAGACTGGCAATTTTGCTGTAGGGTTTTGTTTTCATATCAAAAAAAAGTGCTCTGAATTCTATATTTTTGCCGATGCCGATGGTTCGTCTTCGTCGTGCCAGTTTTCTGAATAATCGAGCATTTTCTTCACCCATGGCAACAACAGGTAGGCGGGCAGACCTAACAGGAATGTCAGTATAAAGAAATCGGCGTAGCCGAAGTTTTCCGCACCATAGCCGCCGGCCCACCCGGCAACGGCGCGGCTCAAGGCGAATATGGAAGACAATACGGCGTATTCCGTAGCAGCTCGCCGTTTGTTGACGATGGCCATGAGGAAGGCCAGGAACGCGCCGGTGCCGAGACCTTGAGTGAATGATTCTACCGCACTTGCGGAATACAGAAGCACTCTGTGTTCGAACAATATTGGCAGGGCAACATCAGCGTGGGGAATGACGGAAGCTGCCCAGACGTAACCCAGATTTGACACGGCCTGGGTGAGGCCCAGTATCCACAGGCCGTGAAAGATGCCGACCTTATCGGTAAACCAGCCGCCTGCGAGGCCTCCGGCAATAGACAATACAAGGCCGATGTTGACGGATACCAGCCCGATTTCACTGGCACTGAAACCGGCATCGACCCAGAACGGCTTGATCATGAAGCCGATGGAGGTGTCGGCGAGTTTGAAAATCAGGATAAAAAGCACAATCGGTAAAAAATATGGCCGCTGGGTCATTTCCAGAAAAGTGCCGAACAGCGGGCCTTTGAAAACGCTTGCCACGGATTTTTCTTTTGACATATGTCGAGTTAAAAAGGCGATCACCAAAGAACCGATGATGAGACCAGCGGCGAGATACTGGTGGATGTCTTTGGCAAAAATACTGCCTGCTGTAGCACCGAAAAACAGGCCCGCAAACAACAACAGCGCGGGCGCAAATATGGCAGGGTGGCTGATCAGGGTTTTGAATTCGGTGGCAAGCGTTGTGTCTGCCTTGTCCTTTCGCGGCATTTCCTTTGGCGCTGCGAGACAGGCAAATGCAATGGCGATCAGCATCATGGCGGCAAGAATATAAGCGCCACTCCAGCCAATATAATCACTGGCAATCAGAACGAAGCCCGCTCCCAGCATGCCGGCGCGGTAAAAACCGATCCTGAAACCATTGGCGAGGCCATATTCGCGGCGATTGAGAAATTCAATGGTGTAGCCGTCAATGGCGATATCGTTGGTGGCGGAAAGGGCTGTGAAAATGCCAATGGCAACCCACACCCAGGGACCAAACTCAGCGTAAATAGCGAACAGGCCCATGACTGCGGCCATGACTATATTGGCGGTGAACATCCAGCGCCGGTGGTGACGGTAATGGTCAACGGCAGGTGCCCACAGGAATTTGATTGACCAGGTGATGGACAATAATGACATGAAGCCAATGTCGCGAAGATTGATACCCTGCTGGCGGAAGTGGACGGGGAAAATGTCAAAAAAGACACCAAGTGGAAAACCTTCGGCAAAATAAAGTACGCCGACCCAGAACAATTTTGACCGAAGAATGGATTTCGGTGCGGTATTTGTGGTTTCTGTCATATAAAATGTTTCATTGATCTGGCCATTTCCAGGCTATAGAATCCAAATTACGCTTTGTTTTCATTGATAAAAGACGTAAGTTTCCACAATGTGGATTAGCTTCCAATTTCCACAATGTGAATTTTAGCACAGGAACAATATACACTGAAAATTGAGTGTGCTAACCTTCTTTGGAGGCTGCGGATGAGCTATATTCGAAATACTCATTAGTCTTCATACATGGTCATGGGAGGAAAAATTCATGAAAAATATAGATACTAAATCAAATGCTAAACGCCTTTCCCGGCGTAAATTTCTAAATGCTGGTGTGGCGACGGCTGCAGGTGGTGCCGCTGCGGTGGCAATGCCAAACATCGCTAAGGCACAAAAGACTACCGTTCTCAAGATGCAGGCTGCCTGGGGTGGCGGTATTTTCCTTGAAAATGCCAAATCCTATGTTGACCGGGTGCATGCAATGGCTGGTAAAGATCTGAAGATTGATCTGCTTTCAGTGAACTCAGTTGTCAAGACCAGTCAGATGCAAGATGCTGTGCATCGTGGCGTTCTTGATGCTGCACATTACGTGCCTGCCTACTGGTATTCAAAATCCACCGCAGCTTCGCTGTTTGGTACTGGTCCTTGTTTTGGCTGGTCAAGCCAGGAAGTTCTGGGCTGGGTCAACTATGGTGGCGGTCAGGAATTGTTTGATGAACTGATGGGCAAACTGGGCCTTAATGTTGTCAGCTTCTTTAACAGCCCGATGCCTGCACAGCCGCTTGGCTGGTTCAAAGAGGAAATCAAAGACGCTTCCCAGATGAAGGGTCTGAAATACCGTACCGTTGGTCTGGCAGCCAACGTCATGCAGGAAATGGGCATGTCTGTTGTGCAATTGCCTGGTGGTGAAATTCAGCCCGCCATGAAGAGCGGCCTGATTGATGCTGCCGAGTTCAACAACCCGACATCTGACCGCGATTTTGGCATGCAGGATGTTTCAAAATTCTACCATCTTGCCAGCTTCCATCAGTCTCAGGAGTTTTTCGAAATCACCTTCAACAAGAAGAAATTCAACCGCCTTCCAGCTGAGCTGCAAGCGATTTTGAAATATGCTTCAGAAGCTGAGAATTCCAACTTCTACTGGAATAACACCAAGCGCTATTCCGAGGATCTTGTAAAGCTTCGCAGTCAGGGTGTTAACGTGATTCGCACACCGGATTCGATTATGGAGGCGCAGCTTAAAGCGTGGGATGTTGTTGTTAAACAGCTTTCCGGTGAAGATCCATTCTTTGCCAAAGTGATTGAATCACAGAAGAAATATGCCAAAGAGGTTATGGGTTACCTGAACCTCAACCAGCCTGATTACAAGCTGGCCTACAAGCATTATTTCGGCTAATTGACCTGGTTGTTTTAACGATGGTTCCGGGGGCTGCGCAGGCAGTCCCCGGTGGCCGCATGCAGACGGCAGGGAGGCTTTTTTGACATCCATTATTCGAGCTATTGAAAGCCTAAGCATCTGGGTTGGGCGGGCCTTTGGCTGGACCATCCTGATATTGACTTTCTCGGTTTCATACGAAGTCTTTGTGCGTTACGTTTTGAACGCACCGACAGTCTGGGCTTTCGATATGATGATACAGATGTATGGAGCGTTGTTCCTGATGGCGGGCCCTTATGCGCTTGCGCAAGATGCCCATGTGCGCGCCGATGTTATCTATCGGTTTTTCCCGGTGAAGGTTCAGGGCACTATTGATTTTACCCTGTATCTGCTGTTCTTTTTTCCTGGAATGCTGGCGCTGTTCTGGTTTGGTACCGAGATTGCAGCCGATTCCTGGCGATATAAGGAAGTGAGCTGGAATTCTCCCGCCCGCATCCAGATTTATTTCTTCAAAACCCTCATCCCTGTTGCCGGCGGATTGCTGCTCCTGCAGGGGTTTGCCGAGTTGGCGCGATGTTGGATAGCCATGCGAACGGGCGTCTGGCCCGCGCGTCTGGAAGACGTGCGCGAAACCGAAGACCTTCTCGCTGAACAGGCATCAGCTGAAACAAACAATTCATCGGCTAATAGCCACTAACCTATACAAGTTATCTTGTCGGAGTTTCCTGGGCCATGACAAATCCTGAAGTCGCCATTTTCATGCTTTCCCTCTTCATCATGCTGGTGTTGCTGGGCTTTCCGGTTGCCTTCACGCTTTTGGCAATGGGCGTGGGCTTTGGCTATTACGCCTATTATGAAGCCGGCTCGATTGAAGTTTTTGGCGACATTTTCGACAATCAGATTTTCTATCTGCTCAATCAGAACACCTATTCGGTGATGGAGAATGATACGCTTGTTGCCATCCCGTTGTTTTTGTTCATGGGATATGTGGTTGAGCGGGCAAATATTGTTAACCGGCTGTTTACATCCCTGCAACTGGCGGCGCGAAACCTGCCCGGGTCAATGGGCGTTGCCGCCATGATTACATGTACGGTTTTTTCAACCGCCAGCGGTATTGTCGGAGCTGTGGTTACCCTGATGGGCCTGCTTGCTTATCCTGCCATGGCGGATGCTAAATACCGTAAGGATTTCGCTGCCGGTGTGATTTGTGCTGGTGGAACTCTGGGTATTTTAATACCGCCATCAATCATGCTGATTGTCTATGCCGCGATTGCCGAGCTGTCGCCGTTACGGCTCTATGCAGCAGCTATATTCCCGGGATTGATACTCGCCGGACTTTATATCGTGTACATCATTGTTCGAGTGATGATGAACCCTGGAATAGCGCCCAAGCCGAGTATGGAAAATCAACCCTCGCGTGGTGAGGTTTACTGGCAGCTTTTGACTTCATTCGTACCTTTGACCGTTTTGATAATGCTGGTGCTCGGGTCTATTCTGGGCGGGCTGGCAACCCCGGCTGAAGCGGCTGCCATGGGCTCACTTGGTGCCCTGGTTATGGCTGTGCTTTATCGCTCGCTCACATGGGATAAAGTCAAGCAGTCTGTGTTTTTGTGCGCCAAGGCAACAGCGTTTGTGTGCTGGTTGTTCGTCGGCTCGTGGACCTTTGCCTCGGTGTTCTCTTATCTGGGAGGTCACACTGTTATCGAAGTATGGGTTCTGTCATTCAATCTGGAACCCTGGGAGTTCCTGATTATGGTGCAGATGATAATCTTCCTGCTGGGCTGGCCGCTTGAATGGTCGGAAATCCTGATTATCTTTGTTCCCATATTCCTGCCTATGCTGGATAATTTTGGCGTCAATCCCTATTTCTTCGCCATGTTGATAGCCCTGAACCTGCAAACGTCATTTTTAACCCCGCCGATGGCGATGTCGGCCTATTACCTAAAAGGGGTGTTGGGAGCTCAAATCGAGCTCATGGACATATTCAAGGGCATCATGCCGTATCTGGGAATTGTGATTTTCACTATGTTTTTAATGTACCAGTTCCCCGGCATCGCCTTGTTCTTGCCTGATTATTTCTTTGGCACCTATGTGCCCTGATGAAAGCTGGTAGAAAGTGCGCTCTCATGCATTTTGAATTGTCGGCTGTGCAAGCAGCAGAAAATATACGCTCCGGTCTGATTTCCTCGGTTGAGCTCGTCAAGGCGTGCCTGCAACGCATTGAGGATACCGATGGCGACATCAAGGCCTGGGTTCATCTCGATGCTGAACAAGCACTGGCCCAGGCAGAAGTGCTTGATGAAATCCGCCGCAAAGGATTGCCGCTTGGCCCTTTGCACGGGGTGCCTGTTGGTATCAAGGACATATTTGACACCTGCGATATGCCAACTCAACTGGGGACGAAAATTCACGACGGTCGCCAGCCCGAGCTTGATGCTGTTGTGATAGAAAGATTGCGTGAGGCCGGGGCGGTCATTTTGGGAAAAACAGTGACGACGGAGTTCGCCTATTCTCATCCCGCCGTTACCACCAATCCACATAATCCGGCACATTCGCCGGGAGGCTCGTCAAGTGGTTCAGCTGCAGCCGTTGCTGCCGGTCATCTTCCGCTTGCTCTTGGCAGCCAGACGGGTGGTTCGACCATCCGGCCGGCGTCTTATTGCGGCATATACGGCTTTAAACCGACGCGCGGTGTGATTTCGCGCCGCGGGGTTCTGGAAACATCGAGAGTTCTTGATCAGGTCGGCATCTTTGCACGAACGCTGGAGGATCTGGCTTTACTGGGCGATACGCTTGGATCTTATGACCAGGCTGATGCCATGAGTTTTGCCAGGCCGCGCCCGCATCTGCTTCAAGGGTATAAGGCAGAGCCGCCGGTTGAGCCCAGTCTTGCCTGGATTGAGTTGCCCTTCAATGATTTGCTGTCGGATGCGGCCAGTGCTGGCCTCGCAGAAGTCAGAGAGGTGCTTGGCGATAAAGTCGAGGTGATCCCGGCACCTAAATCCTTCGACAGGGTGATTGAGTGCCACAAAATTATTCACGAATATGAAATCGCCCGCAATCTCGAAGCTGAGATTGAAAATCACTGGGATGATATCAGTGACACGATTAAGCCCAAGCTGACATCCGGCCTCGCGATAAGCCAGGCCGAATACCATGAAGCGTTGAGCATGGTTGGCGGCGCGGAGAATTACTTCGAAGAGTTTTTCAACGATTATGATGCGGTTATAACCCCCAGTGCCACAGGTGAAGCACCGCTTATGGGGTCAGACGCAGGTACAGGAAACCCGATTTTTTCTGTAATCTGGACGTTTGCCGGTCTGCCTTGCCTGTCTTTACCGGTGATGCGCGGAGAATTAGGTTTGCCGATGGGCCTGCAATTGGTAGGTTCGGCTGAAGGCGATGACAGATTGTTCAGAACCGCTAGATGGTTGTTGCAGCAATTGGATGAGAATGCAGACGACGATGAGTGAACATCCGGGTTTCAAGGGATTAAGAACATGAACGCTAAAACTGTAAAGCTGATGGCTGGCCTGATTGCCTCTTTAGGCCTGGCCGCTTTCATCCTCGGACTAGCCTACAGTATCTCTTCAGGGGCCGCCGGCTTTTGGGGGGGCTTGCCATTCTGGGTTATCTCCATAAGTGTCCTGGCCATGGTTTTTTATGATTTCTGGGACGAGTGCATCAATAAGAATAAATAGTCACCTATACCCACGGGCAGTTTGAGTTGCGATCGCCGAAGGTTGTTCCTTGTGAAAATCTTGAAAAGGCAAACGGTTCAAGTTCGAGCACTGACGTGCCGGAAATCAGATGTTTTGACACCAGTTTGCCGACACCGGTCATTTTAAAGCCGTGGTTTGAATCGGCAATCATGTAGGCATTGTCCGCCACCCAGTCGAAAATCGGCACGTTGTCGGGCGTAAATGCGCCGATACCGCCATTGCGTCTGGTTTTGAAGTTCTTGCGCAACCCCTCAAATCTTTTCATCAACATGGCAAGTGTGGCGCAATAGTAATCCGCAAACCAGTCGTCGGCCTGATATTCGTCATTGTCATGGCCATAAGGATCAAGTGTGGCTTTGGAGCCGATTTTGATGGGGATGGTGCCGCCCTGCAGGCCGGGGCGGCCCATTCTTTCAGCTGCATAACGCACGTAAGTGTAAAAATG
>CAZVAZ010000089.1:0-8967 GCA_964625235.1 uncultured Hyphomicrobiales bacterium | reverse complement strand
TGAAGGTGATGACACCGGAAAAAGATACATAGCCGCCAAGTTCCACACCGGTCATCGCCAGCATGCGACCGGCGGTGAAGCAATGCAAAACAAAGGGGAAGGCACCCTTCCCTGTTTCTTCAGTTAAAATATCGGCAGTATCCCGGTCGGCCTCGCGCGCATGAATTATGAGTGGCAGACCGGTTTGTCTGGCGGCATCAATGTGGGTTCTGAAACCTTGCGCCTGGGCTGCCGGGGTGCTGTTGTCATAGTGATAATCCAGCCCGGCCTCGCCGATGCCGACAACCTTGGGGTGTTTTGAAATTTCGATAATTTCTTCAACCGTTATGTCAATTTCCTCGTCAGCATTATGGGGGTGCGTGCCAATGGTGCAATAGACATTTTTATGCGCTTCGGCGATGACGCGTATCTTGTCGAACTCGCGCACTTTGGTGGAAATTGTCACCATCAGGTCAACGCCTGCTTCATGACACCGCTCTAAAACACCTTTAATATTATCCTGTAAGATGTTGAAATCAAGGTGACAATGGCTATCTACCAAAAGCGTCTTCATGCATCTTTACCCTGATGTTCGCTTTCCACATAGCGCGGGAAAATCGGTACCGGTCCGACAACATCATTGCCGTGGGCCAAGCGCCCCCCCTGCCCCAGATTGGCAAAGTCGCGGGCATTTTTATCAATGCTGAGCTGATCCAGCATGCGGGCGGATGCCTCAGGCATGAAGGGCTGGGTGAGGATCGATATCTGCCGGATGACTTCGGCGGCAACATAGAGCACCGTGCCCATGCGGGCCAGATCGGTTTTCCGCAACGCCCAGGGTTCCTGTCCGGCAAAGTAACGATTAGCGTCTGCCACCACCGCCCAGATTTCAGCCAGCACACTGTGCAGGGCTTGTTTGTCCATGTGAGGCCGTGTGGCCGCCAGCAGTCCATCTGCACGCGCCAGAATTTCTTCGTCCTCGGGCGTGAAATCTCCGGGTGCCGGAATTTTCCCGTCACAGTTTTTGGCAATCATCGACAGGGAGCGCTGGGCCAGATTGCCGAAATCATTGGCAAGGTCGGCATTGATGCGATTGACGATGGCGTCATGGCTGTAATTGCCGTCCTGACCAAAGGGGACTTCACGCAGGAAGAAATAACGCATCTGATCGACACCATAATGGTGGGCCATCTCGATGGGGTCGATGACATTGCCGGTTGATTTCGACATTTTCTCGCCCCGATTGAACAAAAACCCGTGGGCGAAGACCCGCTTGGGCAGCTCAATGCCAGCTGACATGAGAAACGCCGGCCAGTAAACGGCGTGAAAACGTAAGATGTCCTTGCCGACAATATGAACATCGGCGGGCCAGAAGGTTTTGAAATTCTCCGTCGTTTCATCAGGAAAGCCCAGACCGGTAATATAGTTTGTCAGCGCATCGACCCATACATACATAATGTGTTCGGGTGAGCCCGGCACCGGGATACCCCAGTCAAAGGTTGTGCGCGATACAGACAGGTCCAGAAGGCCGCCTTTAACAAAGCTCATGACTTCATTGCGGCGTTGGGTTGGCAAAATAAAATCGGGGTATTTCTCATAATGCGCCATCAGGCGGTCCTGATAGGCAGAAAGTCTGAAAAAATAGGTCTGCTCCTCGGTCCACTCAACCGGCGTTCCATTGGGGCCGATGCGAACACGATCAGCATTTACCGTGGTTTCATCTTCGGCGTAAAAAGCTTCGTCACGCACGGAATACCAGCCGGCATAAGTGTCGAGGTAAATGTCGCCACTGGCCTCCATGCGCTTCCAGATTTCAGTGCATGATTCATAGTGTCGCTTTTCGGTGGTGCGGATAAAATCATCATTGGAGCAGTTGAGCTCGCGCACCATGTTTTCAAACAGGGCAACATTGCGGTCACTGAGTTGTTTCGGCGTTATTCCTTCTTCTACCGCAGTCTTCTGCATCTTGAGGCCATGTTCATCAGCGCCGGTCAGAAAGTAAACATTGTAGCCGTCAAGGCGCTTGAAACGCGCAATTGAATCGGTGGCCAGTGCCTCATAGGCGTGACCAATATGAGGCGCACCATTTGGGTAGGAAATAGCGGTGGTGATATAATAATTTGATTTTGACGGCATTGATTAATCCCTGATCAACCTGACGTTGATCAGACTTTCTGTGGTATTATTGGTTGTCAAGACTTCTGGGCTTGTTTTGCGGCGGTTTCAAGTTGAAAAAACACAGTCAACAGCAACTGGCGTTTATCCAGATTGAGGATATCGGCCTGCGTGAATGACGTTTGCGTCTTTTCCCACACCTCGAGCCAGGGTTCAAGGTCTACGCTTAAGCCCAATCGCTGACACAGGTCGTATTCGCGTTTTGGCAGGTGTGCGCCCTCGCCGGTGGTACAAAACCGCACGAAGCTATTTAACCACTCACATAAAAGCTGGCGGAAGAAATTATACTCCTCGCGCGCATCGCGCCGGTTCAATTGTTCGGCTATCTGATGGGCTTTTGCACCATCAAGATGCGGCAGACTTTCAAGTAGCGACATCAGGTTTTCGTGCGCCTTCAGGCCTGAACCACTGGCCAGTTGCAGAGCTTTGCCAGCACTGCCATGGGCCAGCCGGGTGATTGTTGTGCGCTCGTCGGTCGTGAGATTGAAGTTTGAGCCGGAATGTTCCTCCAAAATCTGTGCGACATGCTTTTCTTCAAGAGGATTAAACTGAAGCATACGACATCTTGATCTAATCGTTGGCAGCAATTTCCCCGATTGATGACTGATAAGGATTATGGCGGAATTTGCCGGTGGTTCCTCCAGCAGCTTCAACAGGGCATTTGCAGCATTGCGGTTCATTTCATCCGCTGTATCTATCATGGCCACACGCCATCCGCCATCCACCGTTGTACGGTTGAAAATTGAACGCATGGCCCTGATTTCATCAACGGTGATTTCCGTCTTTAACCGTTTCTTCTTTTGGTCATAGGGCCGCTTGATTACCTTCAATCCGGGATGGGACTGGGCGGCAACCTGCTGAAAGACGATATCGTTTGCCGGAACCTCCAGACCCGATTGACTGGAAGCATTATCAATCTCGGTCCCCGGCGGATTTTTGAGAAGAGTTCGCGCCAGTCTGTAGGCAAGCGTTGCTTTGCCAATACCGGCTGGCCCAGAAAAAATCCAGGCATGGGGAAACCGGTTGGAAGTAAGAGCTGATTGCAGGCTTTGTGTCTGTTCGTCGTGTCCGAGAAAGTGCGAAACTTCTCGTGGGTGAGGAAAGTCCAGCAAACGATCCGGTTCTTCAATTTCACTCGACATTGGCGACCTTCATAAAAATCTGTCTGAGACAATCTGCCATACACAGTCTTCAATGTCATCGACACCAAGAGATGCATCCACAACCACACAACGTTCAGGGTATTTTTGCGCAATTTCGACAAAAGCCTGCCGGATTTTTTGATGATACGCGAGACCCTTGGCCTCAAACCTGTCTTCCCAGCCTTGTGCGCGCGCTTTGGCACGGTCCAGTCCTGTTTGAGGATCCAGGTCAAAAATGAGAGTGAGGTCCGGTATAAATTTCCCCACCACATGGGTTTCCAGAACCTTTAGAAACTCCGAATTGACACCGCCGCCAACACCTTGATAGGCCGTGGTCGAATCGATGAACCTGTCACAGACAACGAATTTTCCATCGTCTATAGCAGGGGCAATGACCCGGCGCAGATGATCATCCCTGGCAGCAGAAATCAATAAAGCTTCAGCAACAGGTGACCAGCTTTGCGGGTTTCCGGTGACAAGAAGCTGGCGAATTTTCTCAGCACCTTCGCTGCCGCCAGGCTCGCGCGTCTCAACCACCTGCAGGCCAGTGGCTTTAAGTTTTTCGACCAGCAAAGCAATCTGGGTGGATTTCCCGGTACCCTCCCCGCCCTCGAGCGTAATGAAGTATCCCCGGCTCATTTAGGCAATTGCGATAGATGCAGGGCAGCCCCTATGGCACGTTTGAGAAAACTTCCTCTGTCGACACTGCGATCGGCAAAAAGAGCGACCTCCTGAGAGACCAGATCGCCGGTTTTTATACGAAGGACACCAATTTCCTGTCCCTTGCGAACCGGGGCCACAATAGGTCCCTTGTATACAATTTCAGCGGAGATCTTTTGAGTGATCTTATCATTGCTCAAAATTGAAATCGGCACCTTTGTCACCAGGTTGATAAAGAAACTCTGCCCACCCCAGACACGGGCCTGGCCAATGGTTTCGTTCTGGTTGAACAGTTTTAGATTACGGAAGGAACGAAACCCCCAATCCAGAAGTTTTCGCGCTTCCACCTTGCGATCACTTAATGTCTCCAGTCCGTTGACCACCAGAATCAATCTTCGCCCCTTGCGCAGCGCTGAAGCCACCAGACCATAGCCCGCCTCTTTAGTGAAGCCGGTTTTGAGACCATCAACACCATTGACGCCCAGCAGGGGGTTGCGGTTTTTCTGAGTGATTTTATTCCAGGTGAAATCTGGCTGCTTGTAAAAGCCATAAAAATCGGAAAGCTTGTAGATAATGTGGCGGGCCAGAAGTGCGAGTTCTCTGGCCGTCATTTTCTGTTGCGGATCAGGCCACCCGGTTGCGTTGATGAAGGTGGATTTTACCAGACCCAGTTCGCGCGCCCTTTTGGTCATGGCGCGGGCAAATTCCTCTTCGGTGCCGCTCATGCCCTCGGCCATTGCAACCGATGCATCGTTGGCGGATTGCACAATGACGCCCTGAATAAGGTTCTCCAGCGAGATAGAAGTACCAAGACGGGCAAACATGCGTGATCCGCCGCGTTTGAAGGCGTTTTCCGTGATGTAGAACTCGTCCTTCATATCAAGACGCCCCGACTGGATGGCCTCGAATATCAACGTCATGGTCATAAGTTTACTCATGCTCGCAGGTGCCATGAGTTGATTTTCATTCTTGCCAAACAAAACCGCACCGGTGAGCCCATCCAGTATGACAGCCTGTTTGGCTTTGGTGGCAAAAGATTGTGCATAGCTTGTGGAAACAGCCAGGAAATTCGCGAAAAATGAAATCGTTATTACAACGATTATGATCAGATTTCGATGCAACTTACTCTCCGGGATACTTTTGGTTATGATTTGGGGCATCACCCCCAACGGCCTGCGATATACACACCGTGAGCCTACACAAAATCGAACACCTGTTCCCGGTTTTTTCGATCTATGATGAATAAAGCTCAGCGGCCCGGCAACTGGAACAAAAATCTTTGGCGATTTTACGGCCAGATACAAAAAACCGGATCAGTCAATAACCAGCTTGGCACCTGTGTTACCTGCATCAACAACCTTTCTCAAGGCAATTCTGGCTTCTGAATTATTCGCAATCGGCCCTACACGAACGCGGTAGAATGTCTGACCGTTTACATCAGATGCAACAACTCTCACCCGTCCCAGAGACCCCAGGCGGGTTTGCAACCTGCGCGCATTGCCCTGGTTGGCAAATGAAGCTGCCTGTATATAAAGACCATCATTCAACGGCGGTTGTTCTGATTGAGGCTGTGGCGAATATTGCCGTGGTGGTGCCGTTGTGGACGCTACTTTTGTGCGCGCAGCTCCAGGTTTTTTGGAGGCCGTATAAGTGTAGTAATCATCGCCGTTAAGGGGTGCGCGTCCGACATACTGGACCCGTACACGCGCCGTTCCCTGCTTGATAAAACCCAGCACTTCGGCGGATTTTTTGGACAGGTCAATAATCCGTGTTTTAGAAAACGGACCACGATCATTAACGCGTAAAACCGCTGATTTATTATTACTTAAATTGGTTACGCGCACAAAACTGGGCAGCGGCAATGTTGGATGAGCAGCGGTAAGCCGGGTCATATCAAAGTATTCACCGTTGGCAGTTTTGCGGCGGTCGAATGTCGGCCCATACCAGGATGCACTACCTACTTTATTGTAAGTCGGGTCTTCGCGCGGGTAGTATTTTTTCCCGTTTACCGTATAGGGGTTTCCAACTTTATAGCGCCCTCCCCCTTTGGGAACAGTGCCTGAGCCCTGCCAATAGGGACTGGCCTTGCCGTATTCCTTGCCAAATTTTGACTTGGTGGTACCACACCCGGACAGTGAAAGCCCGGTTGTCACCAGCACAAGCATGGTGGCAATTGTTTTGAGATTAACTCGACTGGTGCGTTCCAGATTTGATTCGGCTGGGACCCAGGATAAATTCATTTTCATAAAGGTACGCATCTATACTAACTTGAGTAACACTCAATTGGTTTGGGCACTCAAAAACGAGAGAATTCTGCCCATTACTGACTAAAGAGTGCTATTGCCAGGTTAACAAAATGTTAAAATCATCAAAATAACTGTAATTAATATGACATCAAAAACCCTGTATGAGAAGCGAAAATGAAAGAAAACTCAGGTTTTTCGCTGAGTGAGCAGTTAATAAGTTTCGTACGCTCCAAAGCCATAAAAGCGGATGATCTTCGCGTTGCAGCTGAATTCACCCTTGATACTGTTGCCAGTATGCTGGCCGGGTTTAACAGTGATGCCGGGCGCAGGTTTTTGCTGTGGGCCCATCCCCGCGGACTTTTAAGCACCCCAGGCAATGCCCATCATGATGCTGGCAGACAGGCTTTTATTCTGGGATGTCTTACTCACATTCTCGAAATGGATGATCTTCATCGCGGCTCCATTACCCATCCCGGCTGTGTGGTCATACCGACTGTCTTTGCGTTGGCCAATGATCCCAAAACGGATCCTGTTAATGCGCACCATTGTCTGCAAGCTGTATTACACGGCTATGAAGCCACCGCCCGCATTGGGCAGGCAGTTGGTGATCAGCATTATGTTGTCTGGCACAATACTGCCACATGCGGCCCGTTTGGCTCGGCCATGGCTGCAGCTCACATGCTTGGCCTTGATAACAGCCAGACTGCCCACGCTTTGGGCAATGCCGGAACCCAGGCTGCCGGTCTGTGGGAGTTTCTTACATCCGGTGCCATGTCGAAACATATCCATGCCGGCCGCGGCGCTGAAGCCGGGGTGGTCAGTGCAGAACTGGCTCAGCACGGTATCACCGGTGCATTAAGCATTCTCGAAGGTGAAAAGGCCTTTTTCAAAGCCATGTGTGCAGATGGCAATCCCGCCCGAATACTTGAAAACCCCGACGATGTCTGGCATGTGCATCAGACATCGATTAAACCCTGGCCCAGTTGCCGCCACACGCACCCGGCCATTAAAATCGCCCTCGAAGCCGCCGGGCAGTTAAAGCGCCAGGGGCATTCAGTTGATGATATTAAAAATGTCGAGATAGCGACGTATCGCGCAGCGATAAACCTGTGCGACCGGGCGCAACCGACATCTCTTTACGAGGCAAAATTCTCGCTGCAGCATTGCGTTGCCGCAGCACTGAGTTCACCAAACGTTGATTTTTCATCTTTTGATGAACACTCCCGGCACCGCCTTGAGCCTTTAACCAGGCGCATAAGCGTTAAAAAAAGCAACCACTATGAAACTGCGTATCCGACAAGCTGGGGCAGCGGCATAGAAGTCGCCTTAAAAAATGGCAACATTATTCAAATCGATACAAAAGAAGCCTTTGGCGACCCCGGCCTGCCGCTTTCGCAATCGCAACTCATGGACAAGGCAAATATGCTTTTGACCCATGCCGGACTTGGCACGCCTGCCCGGCTGATTGATGATATTCTGGCTATGGCGGATAACGGGCCAATGCCAACTTTACCTCTGGAAGAATGCCTGCAAAAAAACCTGGCCAAAAACATGTAATGAGTGCTTTGCAAACGCATCAAAGAGCGATAGAAAGAGCGCCGATGCATTTGTGTCTTGCGGATGGGTGGCCGAGTGGTTGAAGGCACCGGTCTTGAAAACCGGCAAACGTGCAAGCGTTTCGTGGGTTCGAATCCCACCCCATCCGCCATTTTTTATCTCACGGCGCGTAGCGCCTGCGATGGCGCGGCCTGACCGGCCGAAGCGCAGTTGCGCTTTTGGGAGTTTAAGCGCAAAGTCTTTCAGTCGTTTTGTCTTAAATTTAAATGCGTTGACGATTGGGGTTACGTAAAAATGAATGATGCTTCGGACGATCCGCGCGGAGACCTTACCACCCGTACACTTGCCATGCCCGGTGATGCCAATCCAAGCGGCGATATATTTGGTGGCTGGGTATTGTCCCAGATGGATATCGCCGGTGGCATTGCCGCAGGCATACGTGCTCAGGGCCGTGTAGCCACAGTTGCCATTGATGCAATGGCCTTTATCCGGCCTGTCAATGTAGGTGATGTCTTGTGTGTTTATTCCCATATCGACAAGACCGGGCGCACATCTATGTCAATTCACATAGAAGCCTGGGTATTACGCGGACGCATGGGCGAGCGCGTCAAGGTAACAGAAGGCACCTTCACATTTGTCTCCATCGATAAGAACGGCGATCCCCAACCGCTGCCGTAGGTGTGATGACCAAAAACGGCAGGAAGGAATTCTATTTTTTATTACCAATTACATCAAATATTTGTCCAAAGAAATATTGATCATTCTCTTTTGGCGTCTTACCTTCAAGCCGAGAGAGTATATCTAAAGTATATCTTGCAAAACTATTATAAGACCAGCTCAAAGAGATTCCCAAGTTATCATTCCAGGCATGCGGTCCGTAGTTCTTGCTAAAGTGCCACTTGCCGTCATAAGGAAAACACATTAAACCTGCACCGCTTTCAGCAATCGTTGGATTTCCATCAGAATTTAAATATACACTTAACTCATCAATATCTTTTGCAAGAGGAACTAACAAATCGGTGCTATTTTTTCCTGACTCTAACTTGAGCAATTCAATCCTACCAGTCATATCTTTGTTCAGTGGACAGCGCAATAATAAACCACCGCTGTAACCATGAATGCTCTTTTTTGGCAGAAGATTCTTTAGTACCTTAAAGCCTGTTTCGAAAGTAGTTGAGTAATATCAGTGGTTTGTGATTCATTCGGAT
>CAZVAZ010000088.1:0-9013 GCA_964625235.1 uncultured Hyphomicrobiales bacterium | reverse complement strand
GTATTTCTGGGCAACTGGATGCCGACCATGGAAGCCGACATCAAACCTTACCGCGAAGATGGATCGGTGGAAACCGTGCGCGCAAACCTCGAAGGCGCTAAATACACCCTTGCCGTACCCAAATACACCTATGATGCCGGGCTGAAAACATTCGCCGATATTGCCAAATTCAAAGACAGTCTCAATGGCAAAATTTACGGCATTGAACCCGGCAATGACGGCAATCGCCTGATTTTGGATATGATAGACAAAAATGCCTTTGGCCTCAAAGGTTTCACGGTGGTTGAATCGTCCGAACAGGGCATGTTGTCCCAGGTTGCCAGAGTGAAGCGCAAAAAAACCGATATCGTTTTTCTTGGCTGGGAGCCCCATCCGATGAATTCCAATTTTGAGATGAAATATCTTGAAGGCGGTGATGATTTCTTTGGCCCCAACCTTGGTGGTGCCACCATCTACACCAATGTGCGCAAGGGCTACACTGCCGAATGCCCAAATGTCGGTGCCCTGCTCAAGAACCTCGTTTTCAACCTCAAGATGGAAAACGAGATCATGGGGGCTATTCTCAATGATGGCACCGAAGCTGACAAGGCAGCGACCACCTGGATCAAGGCCAACCCGTCTATTCTTGACACATGGCTGAAAGGCGTCAAAACCCGGAAAGGTGACAGCAACGGACTGGCTGCGGTTAAATCTGCCCTCGGCCTCTAAATCGCATCAATCGCAGGGCAGGTGAGATGTCATGGAGTGGCTGACCGATAATAAAATCCCTCTTGGCCGCTGGATGAAGACTGCAGTCGACAGCCTCAATGACAATGCCGCCTGGTTTTTCGACGCCATCTCCTTTGGCCTCGGCACCACAATTGAAGGCATGGTAGCGCTTTTATTGTGGGTTCCACCGTTGGCGCTCATCGCTATTTTTTCCATTAGTGGCGGCTGGTTTCAGCGCTCCTGGGGTTTGGGGCTGGGCATCGCTTTGTCACTATTGCTGATCGTTAATCTCGGTTATTGGAAAGAAACCATTGAAACCCTCACCCTGGTGGTGTTCGCCACCACAGTGTGCATGTCTATTGGTGTCCCCCTGGGTATTATGGCAGCCCACCGGCCGTGGCTCGAAGCAGCACTCAGGCCGGTGCTGGACCTGATGCAAACCATCCCCACTTTCGTCTACCTCATCCCGACGCTCATCCTGTTTGGCCTCGGCGTGGTACCGGGATTGATTTCCACGGTGATTTTCGCACTCCCGGCCCCGGTGCGCCTTACCACCCTTGGCATCAAGGCCACACCAAAGGACCTGATTGAAGCAGGCAAGGCCTTTGGTGCCACCCGACGGCAATTGCTGTTAAAGGTTGAACTGCCCTCGGCCATGCCAACCATTATGGCAGGCCTCACCCAGTGCATCATGCTGTCCTTATCAATGGTGGTAATTGCCGCCCTGGTCGGTGCTGACGGACTGGGAAAACCGGTGGTGCGTGCGCTCAATACGGTGAACATCGCGCGCGGGTTTGAAGCCGGTCTTGCCATTGTAATTGTCGCCATATTGCTTGATCGCGTCTTCCGCCATAAACAGCCCGGACGCCGCAAATGACACAATCGCCCGGAAAAACTGAAACCGCCATAACATTCGAAAATGTCGATATCATCTTTGGCGACAGCCCGAAAACAGCCCTGCCGCTGGTTGATCAGGGCAAAACCCGTGATGAAATTCTAAAAACAACCGGTCAGGTGCTGGGATGCGCCAACGTATCACTTAAAGTCGAGCGCGGTGAAATCTGCGTGCTCATGGGGCTGTCGGGCTCAGGCAAGTCAACCCTGATGCGCGCGGTCAATGGTCTCAATCCGATTGCCCGCGGGCGCGTGCTGGTGGCAACAGAAAATGGTGATGTGGATGTTGCCACCTGCAACGCTAATACTTTGCGAAGAATACGTCGCGACAATTGCTCTATGGTGTTCCAGCAGTTCGCCCTGCTGCCGTGGCGAACGGTACGCGAAAATGTCGCCTTCGGCCTCGAAATCCGCGGCACCCCGGCAAGTGATATCAACAGCATTGTCGAAGAAAAACTCGAAACCGTCGGCCTGTCGCAATGGGCGGATAAACTGATCGATGAACTTTCCGGCGGCATGCAGCAACGCGTGGGCCTCGCCCGTGCGCTGGCAACAGATGCCGATATCCTGTTGATGGACGAACCATTCTCCGCCCTTGATCCTCTCATCCGTTCCAAACTGCAGGATGAGCTGATTGACCTGCAGGCTGAGTTGAACAAAACAATCCTGTTCGTCAGCCACGATCTTTCCGAAGCCATCAAAATTGGTCGTCACATCGCCATCATGGACGGCGGCCATATTGTCCAACATGGCCGCCCCGACGATATTATTGCCAATCCGGCCAATGACTACGTCGCCGAGTTCGTCTCGCACATCCGTAAGACTGATCATTAAAGAAAAACAAAAACAAGACTAACCTGCGGTCCGGATTGGTTAAGTCTTTATTAAATTCAGTGGACGGCAACCTCATCAGTATTGTATAAGCATATCAACCCTGATCACTGGTGTTGAAGAATCAGTTGAATTCACTTTGAAATTTCTTTGGAAATGACAATTTTATGGCGTTGATCAAACAAAACAGTAAAAGTTTTTCGCTATGGGCTTTTGTCTTTATAGCTGCATTGTTCATCGCCCTGCCAACCTTTGTTTTGGCCCAGACGTCACCTGGCGTTGGTCAGGTGGAAACATTGACGGGCAGTGCCTCAGCCACTCGTACCAATGGTTCAGTGGATGTTTTGCAGGTAGGCACGCGAATTTTTAACGGCGACACTGTTCAAACCGGCAGCAATTCCAGGCTCGGCATTACGTTTCTTGATCAGACAGTATTTTCCCTGTCGGCCAACGCAAAAATGGTAATTGACGATCTTGTTTACAGCCCCGGCGGTAATTCCAACCGGATGCTGGCAAGTCTGGCAGAAGGAACCTTCGTATTTCTTGCGGGAAAAATTGCCTCAACCGGGAACATGACGATAGAAACCCGGGTTGCCCTGTTGGGTATTCGCGGCACCCAGCCCTGGGTGACCGTCACGCCCGCGATCACTTCCTTCACCATCATGTCTGAGCGCGACGGCAGCACCGGCGAGTATTATTTGTTCAGAAAAGGCACCAGCACTGTCATCGCCACGGTCAATCTGGCCACAGTGGGCACCACCAGAAAATATATAATGGGCAGCCCGAGCGATGATCCAGTTCTGGTTGACAAAACACCGGCCGAACTAAGGCGCGAACCCGGGCTCAAGAGCAACCTGTTCGCCACATTACAGGTTCGTGATGCCCGGCTGGGCAACGAACAAATCAGAAACCCGGAAGGCCCGCTTGAAAACAACAGGACCAGAGCACCTGATCATCCTCCTCAACCACCAACAAGAATGGTTGAAAATGGTTTCATGTTTTATGGCTTTCAGCCGTATTTCGAAATCGGTGGTGGCCTAAACTTTCCCAGGGGTGATCGTGAGCTTGAGCCGTTTGGACAGTCCGTCAACGCAAACCTGGGCGCAATCGGTTTCGGTGAAGCCGGCCTCAAGTGGAATAATGTCTTTGGCAATATTGATGTCAGTGCCGGAATTGTCGGTCAGTTTCAAAACACGAACAACAATGAGATTGAAATTGACGATGGTCAAGGTGGCCGTGCCACGATAGCACTCGACGGCACCACCCAGGCCTTCAGCATATTCCCGCGGGTAACCCTGAGTGGTCCGTTGAGCGAATATGTCAGCTGGCGCGCCGGAGTTGGTGGTGGCGTCGCCTTCCAGAAACTGGATGCAATCGATGCCAATGGCGGTGCCATCAGCGGCAGTAATGCCACAGCTATGTTCAACGTTAATGGCGGTTTGGGGTATATGCTCCTGCCCGGCGTTGATATCTGGCTCAACGGCTATGCCACCTGGCTTGAAGGCTTCGACGTTGATACCAACGCAAATGCCCCATCACGCTATAATTCCCAGTGGAATGCCGGTGCGACATTATCCCTGCGCTTTTCATTACAGCCACCATCACCGCGATAAAGCGGCGGACAATGCGTTGTTTTTGCGCGCACAATTCCACCTGAAAAACCCATAAAATTTGAATGAAATTTGCCCTAGATTTGAGCCTTAAATTTAGCCGAATATTCTAATCTTAATGTTATAAATTACCTCACATTACAGATGAATACAGACGGCAACAGGAAAGCAGGGGCGATGAAAATCAATTTACGTTTATTGGCAACAGGTATTCTAACTTCAATATTGGTGACAGGGTGTGCATCGATAGAGAAAATGGGAATGGATATTGGCGCCCCCGTAGCCCTGCAACCCTACCTCACCAACACCTCCACTTTACCGGCATCAAACACCGCCACCCTGCCCGCACCCGGTGCACCCCAATCAATATCGCTTCCTGGCGATGGTTCACTGATCAAGGCGCAACAGCACTTCTATCAACGTGAATATGGATTATCAGAAAAACTGTTTCGCCAGGCCACTTTAGAGAACCCCAAAAGCCTGGATGCATGGCTGGGTCTGGCGGCGTCCTACGACAAGCTGAAACGCTTTGATCTGGCCAATCGCGCCTACCGCCAATCGGTAAAGCTCGGCGGCAACTCCCCGACAGTCCTCAACAACTGGGGCTATTCCTACCTGCTTCGGGGCAATGTGGTTGAAGCCCGCAAAAAGTTTCTGGCAGCCTACGAACTCGAACCAAAAAACCTCGCCGTCAACGCAAATCTCAATCTCCTGAAAGAAGGCATAAAACGCAATCGACGCAAAAGAACCTGAAACAAACCCAACCTGGAAGCACCTGAAAAATCCCTCAGGTGCTTCTTTTTTGCCTATAGTCCAATTGGTTCAGGGCCGGAGGCATTAAATGGGTAAACAACTTTCTTTATTTCAGGAAATTGATGGGCTGAGTAACATATACACAGCCGAAAAAAGCGGTTTGCGATGCAGCGCGGTTCGCTTGACAACCGGAGGCTTGTGTCTGTTCAGCCCGGTTTTGGGCCTTGGCGATGAAGCAATTTCCACTTTGGTCAAACTGGGTGATGTCGAATTTCTTGTGGCTCCCAATCATTACCACAACAAGGGGTTGATGGAGTATCAACAGGCATTTCCAACGGCATCAATGTGCGCACCGCGCGATGCACATGCGCGACTGGCAAAAATTACCGGCCTTCAGTTTGCAGATTTGAATGGGCTACAGAAAGTATTGCCCGAAAACATAAAACTGATTTTTACTAAAGGACTAAAAACCGGCGAAGTCTGGCTTCGGGCGATTGATGCCCGGCAAACAGCCTGGCTTGTGGTTGATGCATTTTCAGGCCCGAAGGCAAAACCGGGAGCCATCGCCACTGAACCGGAAATGCTTGGCACCTTCCCGAAATTCGGCGTTGCTGACCGCCCCCGTTATCTAACGTGGGTCGAGCAGCAAATAAATCAGGATGCCCCGACAATGATTGTGCCCTGTCACGGCAGCATTATTTGCAACTCACAATTGCCAAAGCGCCTTCAGCATCTGTTGCAGACAAATCTCTAAAGCGTGTTGCGCTAATCGAGCCCACCCATATCGCCATCCCCGCTTTCGCGAGGATGACAATGAAGGGTGGAATTGATTCCAGTTGAATATGGATGTGAAGACTATTTCTGTTGCGTCGTACCAGCCAAAGATTGTGCCAGCCGCACCAGGCTCATGAACTCGGCACGGTAACCATATTCATCACGCCCGCGCCCGCTTGCTGCCAGGTTGAGGATATCTTCATAGCTGTAGTCCTCCAGAAACGAAATTCCGCGCAGTTTTTGACCAAAGGCTGCCACACTTGCGGCAAAGCGCATGTCTTTGGACAGGTTTGCCGTGCTGCTGACTTCCATCGCTGTGGTAATTGGCACGGTGATGAGTTTGGAGGTATTTTCCTGCGGCAGCTTGTAACGCATTTTCAAAAACCCGTACTCGCCACCAAAAGAAGTCTCCGCTGCCGGTTTGGATTTCTGGTAACGCAGGTCATCAATCAACTTGGTATCACTATCAGCCGTGGTGATTTCATAAATCGCTGTCACCGTATGGCCTGCCCCGATATCACCGGCATCAACCTTGTCATTATTGAAATCAGCACGCTTCAGAGCGCGGGTTTCATAGCCTATCAACCGATAGTCCGACACCATAGCGGGATTGAATTCAACCTGGATTTTTACATCTTTGGCAATGGGAAACAGCGTTGAACTGGCTTCTTTGACCAGCACCTTGTGAGCTTCCTTGAGGCTGTCGATATAGGCTGCGGTGCCATTGCCGTTTTGTGCCAGTTTCTGCATCAGGGCATCATTGTAATTGCCGCGGCCAAAGCCCAGCACCGAGAGAAAAACACCTGATTTTCGTTTGGTCTCAATATAGCGTTTGAGCTCATCACCTCTGATGCCAACGTTAAAATCACCGTCAGTGGCGAGAATAACGCGGTTGACACCCTGGCTATCGAAAGACTGTTCAGCCAGCGCATAAGCCTGACGTATACCCTGCGCCCCGGCGGTTGACCCACCAGAGTTCAGGTTATCGAGCGCTGCCAGTATCTTTCGTTTATCAGCAACTTTTGTTGGCTCCAATACAGTACCGGCATGGCCTGCGTAGGTTACGATGGACACCGTGTCATTTTCATCCAGCTGGTTCACCAGCAGGCGAAAGGCGTTTTTCAACAACGGTAATTTGTCGCGCGCATTCATGGAACCTGAAACATCAATCAAAAACACCAGGTTCGATCTTGGCTTGTTGTCAGGGACAATCTGATAGCCCTTGATGCCAATATGCAGCAACTTTGTTTTGCTGTTCCACGGTGTTGGATAAATCGCAACGCTCGGCTTGAACGGCTGGGTTTTGCTTTGGGCGTAAGGATAATCATACGAAAAATAGTTGATCATCTCCTCAACGCGCACGGCATCTCTGTTGGGTATCTGCCCGCCTTCGAGCGACTTGCGCACAAATGCATAAGAGGCTGTATCCACATCAATCGAAAATGTCGACACCGGGTTTTCAGCCACCGCCTGCGCCGAGCCAGAGGCAAACTTCTCAAACCTTTCGCGAGACATTGCGCGCGCAGGAGACGAGGCAAGGGATGATCCCTCAGTTATACCAGAGGCTGCAATACCCAGACCCAGACGCCTTTTGAGTTTGGCTTCCGGTGCATTTTTTACCGCTGCAAACCTGTCACGAGCCACTGGTTGCGCTGCCTCCTGTCGTGGCAGTGATTGCGGTACCTGTGGCGGTGCAGGTGGCAGAGCCACATCGGCAATTGGTTTTTTAGTGACAGGAGCAACTTTTTCCAGCACCTGGCTTCTACTTTCATCCAGCTCGCTTTTCGGTTTTTGATTTTTCCTTGGCGCAATGACCCTGTCATCAAAATCCTCATTTTGAGGCAGCCCGGCGCCAATAATTGCACCGCTATCGGTTTCATTTTTCGATGTCTGCCAGTTCAGCGGGGTGAGGTTTGTTGTCAACATAAGTTGAGCAGCAAGGGGAAGTACCAATAATGCGGCAGCCACTGTGCCGAGCGTTACGCGATGATCCATAATCCAACTCCATGGGTTTAAGGTGAAGATGGACATAAGACGCGTGGGCCACGACAATCCTTGGGGTTGGGTTACATTTTTTTGTTTGGCTTCTTCAAATGCCAACAGGGAAGCGCGCAATGCTGCTTCGCGTGCTGCCGGATTGGAGCCGGGAACCTTGATATTCTTCAGTTCTGAGAAATCATCATCACTCATCTGATCAATCCTGCATTTCCTGTTTCAATCGTTTTTTGGCTTCATGCACATGCCACGAAACCGTACTTTCCGCGCAATTCAAAACCCCCGCAGCCTCGGCGTGGCTCAAATCTTCCGCATAAATCAGCAACATGGCATCGCGCTGTTTGGGCGGCAATTGTCTGACCTTCTGCCACATCTGGCTTTGGGTCATCTCCATCGCCGGGTCAGGAAAATGGTCCTTCTGCACCACCACACTTAAAGCCGAGATATTGTCAGTGCGGCGCTTGGCCGCCCGCTGGAAATCGCGCACCACATTCAGCGTGATGCGGTAAAGCCAACTTGAAAAAGCCGCGTCACCCTTGAACCCGTGTATCACCGAACCCAGCTTTACACACACGTCCTGGGCGATATCCTCGGCATCGTCACGGTCTCCGCACCACTTGAATGCAACACGAAAGATCATATCATAATGGCGCTCAATCAGCCGTGCGAAAGCTGCCGCGTCCCCTGACACAGCCAAACCTACCAGCTCCTGATCGCTTATCTTTTCCATCGTTATAAAGGTTGGACGTATGGCAACAGGGTTTCCTTGGGAATTATAAAAATAAAATTACAACCATGTTATAAACTCTATCAGGTATGAGTCGTTGAAAAGGAAGCTTTTGGCCCATGAAACTCGTCATATTCTCTGTTTTTATTGCCGCACTGGCTTCATTCATCTCCAGCGCCTCGGCCCAGCCCGTGAACAAACCCAAAATTGAGCGGCAGTTCCAGACCTGGTTGAAATCCGATATCTGGCCACTGGCGAAAAAGCGCGGCATATCACGCAAAGTCTTTAATGCCGGGTTGGGCCGTATAACCTTGAACTGGAAGGTGCCGGATTTGCGACCACCGGGAACATCCAGACGCGCGGCCAAAAAATATTCCCAGGCTGAATTTAAAAGCCCTGGTCGTTATTTGAGTGAAAACCGCCTGCAGCCTCTGGTTAAGCTGGGGCGGGCGCGATTGAAAAAATGGCGACAAACCCTTGATGTTATTGAAAAACGCTATGGTGTACCCCGCCGCATTATCATGGCCATTTGGGCGGCAGAATCCGCCTATGGCCGTGCCAAAATCCCGTTCAATACCTTGCGGGTTCTGGCCACATCAGCCTTTATGGGGCGGCGTAAACAATTGTTTCGCAGTGAACTGATTTCAGCCCTGGTGATTTTACAACAGGGCCATATCCCGCTTAAACGCCTGAAAAGCTCGTGGGCGGGTGCCCTTGGCCA
>CAZVAZ010000087.1:0-9261 GCA_964625235.1 uncultured Hyphomicrobiales bacterium | reverse complement strand
AGGTTGACAGCGAGCCAAGAATGAACACCCAGACCCAGACATAGGCAAAAATACCGAACTCAAAGGCACCGATCCAGCGGGCGAGAAAAACCTGGGAGGCAAAGGCTATGCCCGCACTGGCGACACGAATGCCAAAGGCAAATAAGGCTGCACGTTGTGCGCTTACGCGATCATCTGTGCCCTGAAGCAACGCCTGAAGCCTCTCGTGCAGCGAAGAGACGTTGAGCGATGTGGTAGCCATCCTGGTTTATTCCTGCTTATGGCGTCTGGTCTGTCTGTCCCCGCATCCAACTACCGAAAAGCCACTGATTTAATTCAGGTTCTGGTCATTGAATTAAATGTTAGTGTAGCAAAAACCCCCTAAATTTTCGTTCGCGAAGGCCTTCTGTTTCAGTGAAGGCGGTTAACCATGTCAGCGTCCGCGCTGCGAGCGACATCGTTTGCTTTTAAACTGGAAAAAACCGCCTGCCACATTTCTGCCCGCATGAAATCCCCAGCCTGTTCGTGCTCTTTAGCGAAATAATCAGCGGTAGAAGCGGCCTCGCAGCCCAAGCGTACTTTGAGATGGATAGCGAATTCGCGAATCTCTTCATAGGACGGTTTGTTCAGATTTCCGGTTGAAACTGTCTCAAAACTGGTCATGCAGCACCCTTCACGCGTTAATGTTGATCATTTTCATAAACACGAGCAAGAACCGGGCCAAAGAGGTTGGCCCGGTTCAGGGGGGGGTGAATTTCCATCGTCACTCATAAAAAATCATGGCGAGGTGGAGGTCAGAAAAACTGATCCCCCGTTCTGCTATTATTTTAGATTGCAGCCAGCCTTAGGGCCTTGATTAAATACATTCATCTGATAGCACCATTTTGAGTGTTGATATTTACTGGATAGCACAAACGCCTGGGACTGTTCCTGCGCCAAGCAGGCATTATTCACACAGACCAAGCAATCGGATTGGTGATCCTGAACTGCGAATGGTTTTGAGCGCGCCAACAACCAGATTACACTTGCCATCATTGTTTTTCATAACGGCGGAAAGCTCATCAAGATTTGTGGCATTTTCAACAACCATATGGCATCAACGCGATGGAAATTGACACCGCCGTGCGCCATGGTGCGAAGATCGTCATCATCATCTCTAACAACGCGGCCTGGAACATCGAGCGCTATGACCAGGACATGAACTATGGCGGCCGGGTCGTCGGCACCACGCTGGTGCTCACGGCCAGCGGGTCGAGGACCCGGCCGATCTGGCCGGTGCGATCCGCCGCGGGCTCGCGAATGCGCCCGCCGTCACCGACGTCGTGACCTCGCAAGGGCGCGGTCTCCTCGGACGCAACCAAGGGGCTTGGTTTCGTCCCCACCTACCAGGCGCTGACCGCCTGGGATGACGCCAAGCGCAAGCGCCGGGGTGATATTTGATCTAAAAACTCCTGTGATCCGGACGTTCGAAAGGCCAGCATCTCTGAACGTTAGAACAGTGCCAGCCGCAACCCGGTTTTCGATGCCGCACTGGCCACACCCTGGTGACGGAAACTCGTTCGCCTTGCCTTTCTTGCACCCGATATCCAAAGAGCAATCACAGAGGGCCGCCAGCCCGGCGACCTCACTGATTCCCGGCCTGAGCCGACTGCCAGTCGAGATGCTTACAACATCAGGTACTTTTCCTTGATGTCGCTTCTGTCATGTAATTCCTGCATGGTCCCGTGATAACGGATCTGGCCGCCTTCCAGCACATAGGCCCGATCCGAAATTTCCGTGGCGAAGCGGATGTTCTGCTCGGCGAACAGGATTGCAAGGCCACTTTCCTTGAGCAGCTTCACCTGGCGTATGAGTTCATCCACAACGACCGGTGCGAGCCCCTCGACAGGCTCGTCAAGCAACAGCAGGTCCGGGTTTCCCATCAAGGTCCGGCCGATCGTCAGCATTTGCTGCTCGCCGCCGCTGAGATAGCCGCCAAGATTGTTCTCCAGAATCTGAAGTTTGGGGAACAGCTCGAATATCCCCTCGACGCTCCATGGTTTTCTGGTTTTGCTAAGGCCGGGCTTGGCACCGATTTCCAGGTTTTCCCTGACTGTAAGGTCAGGGAAAATAATCCGCTCGTCCGGCACGTAGCCGATCCCCAGCCGCGCAATTTGATCAGGGCGCAGACTAACAAGGTCGGCGTCTCCATACCGGACAGAGCCGGTTTTCGCCTGCGCCAGGCCGATTATGGTCTTCAGTGTCGTCGTCTTGCCGACGCCGTTCCTGCCGAGCAGGCATACCGATTCGCCAGGTGAAATATCGATACTCACACCAAAGAGTATGTGGCTTGTGTCGTAAAATGTGTGGACGTCTTCAATAATCAACCGGGTCACAGGACTTGCTCCCCAAAATAGATCTCCTGTGCAATCGGATTGTCGCGCACCTCGTCTGGTGAGCCATCAATGATCGCTTCACCCCGATGCAGCAGCAGCACGCGTTGGGCGTGGCCAAAGACAATGGACATATTATGTTCGGTGAACAGAATTGTCAGACCCATTTCTTCATTGAGGCGGGTCACAAGATCCATTGTCTGCGTTGCCTCCTCACGCGACATTCCGGCCACGGGCTCATCGAGCAGAAGAAGTTTGGGCCCACTTGACAGGGCAATGGCAAGTTCGAGCCGCTTCTTGTCTCCCTGTGAGAGGTCGGCTGCCTCAAGCAGTCGCTTATCGGACAAATCGCATCGATCAAGGAGTTCACCGGCCTCGTCGGCGCACAATTGCCGGGCATCTCCGAATAAAGAGAAAACATGCCCGTGCCGGACTTGCAGCGATGAGCGAACATTCTCCTCAACGGTCATCTTGGGAAAGATATTGGCGACCTGAAACGCTCTGGAAATTCCAGCATTAACGATCTCGTGTGCGGGTTGGCCGGTAATATCCCTGTCTTCAAACCAGATGCGGCCACTATCGGGTTGCTGCGCCCCGGTAATCAGTCCGAAAAAGGTACTCTTGCCGGCACCGTTTGGACCGATAATCGCCGCTACTTCACCTCTGCAAAGCGTGTAGTTGATATTGTGTGCCGCTTGAATGCCGCCAAACTTCTTGGTAAGGCTCTCAATTCGCAAAATATCTTCGCTCATGATTTTTTATCTCCGTCAATCTTCTTGTTCCGTGCGCGTTTGAGGGCATTGTCGACAAGCGACAGGAGCCCCCCTGGCGCGAACAGCACCACCGACAAGATAATCATGCCTATGGTGAAGGGCCAATAATCGGTAAAGCGGGTCACGTAAGCATATAGTCCGGTGTAGACGATCGAGCCGACAATGGGCCCGATGAAATAGCCGGCTCCTCCGATCAGAGACATGAAAATGGCAAGCCCGGACTCGTGCCAGCCCAGTAGTGCTGGCGACACGCTTCTCTGGAACGGTCCCCACAAAGAACCGGCAAGCCCGGCAAAAGCGCCGGCCAGAACGAAATTCACCAGCATGGTCAATCTGACATTGACACCGACGAAGGCTGCGCGCTGGGCATTCTCGCGCAACATGCGCAAGGTGTAGCCAAACGGTGATCTGGTAATTCGCCACATGACAAGCAGGGCGCAGGTAACGATAACAAGGGTAAAGTAGTAAAAATTATAGACGTCGCGGAAGAATACCGGCGGCAACAGCCCCTGTATGCCATCATCTCCCTTGGTGAAGCTGTACCACGAGAAAACGATATAGAAGAGCAGTTCGCCAAAGGCGAGACTGAGCATGGCAAAATAAATGCCGGTCAGGCGAACGATGAAGAAGCCTATGATCAGCGCACCCAGCGCTGATACCGGGACAGCGATCAGCATGGAGAGAAAAAAGCCGAGATAGCCAACCGCGCCGGTCTCTTGTTGCAGGTATTGCATGAGCAACGCTGTGGCATATGCTCCCAGCCCGAAATAAGCAGCGTGTCCGAAGGAAATTTGCCCCATGTAGCCGTAGATCAGATTGAAACTCATGGCAAAAAGGCCAAGGATCAAAATTTCAGTGGCGACATAGACGGGATATTCACCGGGCAGCAATGGCACCAGAGTAAACACGGCGGCAAGGATCAAACCTATGCGCGTGGAAAGATCCAGATGATCTGCGTATTTGGATTTCGTTGCGTTTTCGACTGTCGGCATAGCCATATCAATTTCCCCTAGGACCGGAGCTCTGTTCCGAACAAGCCCCAGGGCCGCCAGATCAGAACAGAAACAAGAATTACAAAGATGATAGCCAGGGCGCCATCGGGCCAAATGAGCACCGAAAACGAGTAGACAACACCAACGATGATGGAGGCTACGAAAGTACCTAAAATACTACCAAAGCCGCCGATAACAACAACCGCAAAACATTGCACGATCAGATCCATGTCAATGCCCAGGCCAATGGGAACAATCGGCAGGAATACCCCTGCGGACATGGCCGCAACAGCGACACCGAGCCCGAATACCGCTGTGTACAGGGCACCGATACGAATACCTAAAGCACTCACCATTTCCCGGCTGTGCACGGCGGCCCGAATGATTTTGCCGTATCTGGTATGATGAAGAAACCACCATAATCCGGCGGCTACCGCGGTGCCCACGCCAATCACAACAAATGAATATGGATTAATGTAGGAGTCAAAGAATTCCATCGGTTCGATCGGCATGTATATGCGAAGATTGTCCACCCCCCAGATCATCTTGATAACGTCACCGATAATCAGGATAAGAGCGAATGTCAGCAGCAGCTGCTCCGGCAACTCCCGATTGTACATTCGTCTTATCAAAACCAGCTCTATCAGACAGCCGAGCGCAAACAAAGCCGCCGTGGCGAGAAATGTCGACGGCAGCAGCCACCAGCCGGATTCACCCAATGTCGCATTAAAAAACTGGAACAAAGTGAAGGTAATATACCCCGCGAGCATCCACAGCGTTGCATGCGCAAAGTTCAGTATGTTCATCACACCGAAAATCAGTGACAATCCGGAGGCCAGCAAAAACAGCATCATTGCGCGAGACAGGCCGCTCAACAGCTGGATAAGGATAGATGTCAGGTCATAAACCATTTCGGTATTCTCTTTTTGCAATTTCGTGATCTGAGCCAAGGTATCAAAACCCGACCGCCCAGCAAAGGGCGGCCGGTTATTCTACCCGGGCTTTCGATGGGAGCTAGGCGCGGGTTTTTTGAAGTTTTTTCACTTCTTCGCAGGTTGATGTCCAGACATCGCTTCCCTTCACCACGACCAATGTTTTGGGATCAAAGATCGGGAATGGATAGTCCGGGGTATCAATCACTTCGCCAACATAGGAAGGCGCATCAAGCTGGTTATTACAGTCGCGGAAAGCCAACCGACCGCGGCATGTTTCGATTGTCGCGCCCTTGAGAGCATCTTTGATGGCATCAGGGCTGACGGAGCCTGCCATTTTTGCCCCCTGGTCAAGCCCGTTCAGTGCATCAAAATACATGCAGGCGAAATCGTCGGGCCAATCATCCGCACCGAATTCGTCCTGAAAGGTTTTGATGTAGGACTGCATCATCGGGTTGTCGAGATGAGCGAAGAAGGGACAACGGTTGAGCCCGATAATACCACGCGGCAAGGTTCTTCGTTGCTGCATAAGCTCGGTGACCGGCAAAAATACGCCTGGATAAGCAACACGCTTGAACAGCCCTGCAGCTTTGGCCTGCTGCAGGAACGTTTCGTTGTCCTTGCCGGCGATTGCGCCAAACAGAAAGTCAGGCTTGAATGCCATAACAGCAGAAATATACGGGGAGAAATCCGTTTCACCAAGCTTGAACCAAAGCTCCTTCTTAAGCTCCAGATCAGGTGCCACCTTGGCCAGTTCCTGGACAAAGACGCTTTGAGCATCACGGCCCCATTCATAGTCGGCGCCAAGTGTGACATATTTTTTCCAGCCCTTCTTTTCAATGAGCGTTCTCATCGCCACGACAG
This sequence comes from uncultured Hyphomicrobiales bacterium, assembly GCA_964625235.1. Taxonomy (GTDB): domain Bacteria; phylum Pseudomonadota; class Alphaproteobacteria; order Rhizobiales; family JAJFHR01; genus JAJFHR01. Next base: position 3,349 of record CAZVAZ010000087.1, on the reverse strand, counting down.
TGGCCGCAGACTGCATCCGGCTGTTAGGACCAAACAGAAACGTATACGGTGTATAGTTTTCGTTGACGATCTTCGAGCTGTTGCTGGTTGCCGCAAAATGCAGAATTTTATTTTCATGAATAATTTCCTGAATGCCCATAGCAACGGCACTGCTCCATGTGCCGAGAATAGCCTGGACCTTTTCGTTCAGAATCAAAGAGCGCGCCTCACGGGTTCCCGCGGCCGGCTTGGTCTGGGTGTCACGGAAATGCAACTCGATCGGGTGTTTGCCGAGTAATCCGCCGCGCGCGTTGATCTGCGCTGCAATGAGCGGCAACCCCTTGATTGGGCGCTCTGAATAATTGGCACCAGCCCCTGTGGTGGGTAGCGTCACGCCGACCCGAAACACTTCGCCTGTTGCCGCACTGGCAAACCGCGGCGTCATCGTCAAAACGCCAACGGCGGTTGAGGACAAAATGAATTCCCGGCGATCCATCGACTTTAGAATGCCACTCCATTTGTGATCACTTATTCTGTTACCCATGGATATTCTCCCTGTATTGTTTAGCTCGGATCCCTGAAGCTTTAAAAACACGGGTCACGAGCGGTGCTATTGTTGATATTGTCTCGATTTCTTACCGTCATACTAGAGAGGTAATATTATCCCTGCAATTTCGCTAGGCTCTGCCTTCTTGCGCGATTTTTCGTTGCAGTGCGCAAACTCGCGTCATATACTCGAAGACCGTTACCATGCGAACCGCCTTCGCCGAACACACGGGAAGCGTGAAGTAACCATACCAACCGAGGACGTAATCGCATGCGAAAAGGACTTTCCGATTCCGGGAACATAACCATGACAGATAATTTTCAGCAGAATCTCCGGTGGGTTTGTGGGTATTATAAATCGATCTCCGAGGTTTGCCGGAAAATCGGAATTAACCGGCAGCAATTCAATAAATATCTGAACGGAACTTCGGAGCCATCTGAGTACAACATGCGTCTGATTTGCAACTTTTTCGGTGTTGAGGAGTACGAAATTCTAAAGCCACACACCGAGTTCAAATACACGATTGACATTAACGAGGCACCCGCGGCATCGACGGTTCAGGCCATCGCCCCTAACGGGGAAGGCGCGACGTTATTCAGCCAGAAAAACAACGTCCCGAGCATGTATCAGGGCTATTATTACAAATATTATCAATCCTTTTCAGATCCGGGGAAAATTCTGAAGGCTTTCGTCCATATTTACACCGGCGATGGCGCTTCGCGTTACAAACGTATTGAAAGGCTCCGCAATCCCGCCAACCCGACGGATTCCTGCTTCGTGTTCAAGTATGTGGGGATCGCCCAATTCCTCAGAGACCGTATCTTCCTCATTGACAGCGAGATCCTGCTAGGAGCCGAAATCTCTCAGACCATCCTCTATCCAACATTCAAAAGTCGATTGGACGTTCTGCACGGATTGCTGCTCGGCGTTGCCGGCAGGGCATCCAGAGAACCAGTGTGTGCCCGGGTTTTGATGGAATACCTGGGAAAAGAAGTGAATCTCAAGACCGCAATGAGGCAAACGGGTCTGTATGATTTTAACTCGCCGGATATTACCGATAACGTCAAGGATGCAATCCTGAACGATGTCCGACCGGGAGAAACCTGTTTTCGTGCCTATCCGCGTTAGGCAACCGACACAAACCATTGGTCAAAATGATCAGGAGCGGCCACTCCTCGCACCGGGGGGTGATTTGCGCATTGTTGCTCACCGAGAGCTTAAATTGGCGCAATAGGCCTAAAGGTTGCGAATTTCCCTGACTTGATCCGCACTGCATCCTCATATGCCAAACCTCGACATTGCACGGATCAAGCACACACTCATGGACACCGTTACAGACATTTCAGAATTGACTGCGTTGGAGATTGGCCGACTGCTGGCCGAAGGCAGGACAGATTCTGTTGCGATCACGGAATACTTCCTCGAGCGAATTGAGAATGTCGCCGATGATGCCATTTTCACGACCGTAACAGCAGATCGGGCCTTGCGCGAAGCTCACGCCAGCGCCGCAAGATACCTCAAAAAGACACCGCTTGGACCGCTCGACGGGGTTCCCGTCGCAATCAAGGATTTGTTCGACATTGAAGGTATTGTGACCACCGCCGGTTCGCGGGTTCTCGCCGGGGGCGTTCCGGCGGCGCGCGATGCGGCTTGCGTTGCAAATCTTCGTGACGCGGGTATGATCTGTCTGGGCAAGACCAATATGCCCGAGCTTGCCTATTCCGGCCTGGGCCTGAACCCGCATTATGGCACACCGGGCAACTCGTTCGATCCTGCGCGGGTGCCAGGTGGTTCCACTTCGGGGGGGGCGGTCGCTGTTGCCCGGGGCCTGGCGCCGTGCGCTATTGGAACGGATACGGGGGGCTCAATCCGAATTCCCGCCGCATTCAACGGACTGGCCGGCTACAAGTCTTCTGAAGGCCGCATCGACAAATCGGGCGTGGTCGCCTTGTCGTTTACACTTGATACGGTTGGCCCGCTGGCGCGCGATGTGGCCGACTGCATCGTTCTTGATGCAGTGCTTAGTGCCGCTCCGGTTCCAGAGATGGTTCCCGCAAATCTATCGGGTCTGACAATTTTGGTACCGCAAACATTCAGCTTCGATGGAGTGGAAGAGGCTGTCGCAAACAATTTCCGCCGGAGCCTCGCTTCGCTGTCAAAAGCAGGCACTCGCATAGAATATGTGGATATTCCAGAATTCGATGAGATCGAGAGGATCGCAATGGCTCATGGCGCGTTGAGTGCTGCGGAGGCCTATTTCCTTTACAAAGAATGGGTTGACAGTCCCAAAGCAGAAATCATGGATGGACGCGTGGCGCAGCGCGTCCTCAGTGGCAAGGGCATGTCTGCTTACGATCTTTTGTCGCTTTTGGAGGGCCGCAGACGGCTGATCGCATCGGTGAACAAAAAACTGGGCGCAAGAACGCTTGTGGCAATGCCGACGTCGCCAATCGTCGCACCGGAAATAGCACCACTCGAAGCCGACGAAACAGCCTTCTTTGCGATAAACAAAAAAGTTCTTCGCAATACCAACCCTGGCAATCTTCTGGGGTTGTGCGGCCTCGCGTTACCAAACGGCACAAACGAACTTGGCCTGCCGTCCAGCATAATGCTTTATGCCAGCGGAGGGCACGACGACCATTTATTAAGGTGCGGGCTGTCCGTAGAAACAACAATAGCGCCACAAGCAGATGAGTTGGTATCCGCTCAAACCAAGTGAGCTGGCTGGACTTGAAAACTATGATTTGTTCATCAAAATGATGATTGATGTGACCTGCGACCCCACACTTCCTCCAATATTTGGTAGAGTCCGTCCAACGAAGG
>CAZVAZ010000086.1:0-9324 GCA_964625235.1 uncultured Hyphomicrobiales bacterium | reverse complement strand
GATTCCATTCCCATCGTTTGCATTACCGGCCAGGTGCCGACGCATTTGATCGGTAGCGATGCTTTTCAGGAAGCTGATATTGTCGGTATTACGCGCCCGTGTACGAAACATAATTATCTGGTGAAAGATCCGCAAAAGCTGGCCACGAGTATGCATGAGGCCTTTTATGTTGCCACCAACGGGCGGCCCGGCCCGGTGGTCATAGATATCCCCAAGGATGTGCAGTTTGCCACCGCTAAATATTCCGCTCCTGACAATTCGGGCCATAAAACCTATCGGCCGCAGAAAAAGGGCGATCAACAGGCTATCCGTCGGGCTGTTGAGATGATTTCAAAGGCCAAACGCCCCCTGCTTTATACCGGTGGCGGCATTATTAATTCAGGCCCGGTGGCGTCCAAACTGCTACGCCAGTTTGTCAAAATTTCCGGCATCCCGATCACGTCGACACTGATGGGTCTGGGGGCATATCCCGCATCGGGTAAAGAGTGGCTTGGCATGCTGGGCATGCACGGAACCTATGAAGCCAACAATGCCATGCATGATTGCGATGTCATGATCAATATCGGTGCGCGTTTTGATGACAGAATTACCGGTAGAATTGATGCGTTTTCACCGGATTCGAAAAAAATCCACATTGATATTGACCCCTCGTCAATCAACAAGAACATTATTGTCGATATACCGATTGTTGGTGATTGTGCCTTTGTTCTTGAAGAAATGATCCGTATCTGGAAAGCGAAATCCACCAGGATTGATGAAAGTGCAATGAGCAAATGGAAGGGGCAGATTGATGAGTGGCGGGCCCGCGATTGTCTGAAATATACCCAGGGCAAAGAAATCATCATGCCGCAATATGCAATTGAGCGTTTGTACGAGGCGACCAAAGACAAAGATACCTATATCTCGACCGAAGTTGGCCAGCATCAAATGTGGGCGGCACAGCATTATCATTTTGAAGAACCCAACCGCTGGATGACATCGGGTGGTCTGGGCACCATGGGCTATGGATTGCCCGCTGCTGTGGGTATTCAATTGGCGCACCCCAAGTCGCTGGTGATAGATATTGCCGGGGAAGCTTCGGTGATGATGAATATTCAGGAAATTTCAACGGCGATACAATACCGTCTGCCAATCAAGGTTTTCATTTTGAATAACCGCTATATGGGTATGATACGCCAGTGGCAGGAATTGCTGCATGGCGGGCGCTATTCCGAAAGTTATTCCGAAGCCCTGCCGGATTTTGTCAAACTCGCCGAAGCCTTTGGCGGTGTTGGCATTCGCACAGAAAAACCGGATGAACTTGATGATGCCATTGAGGAAATGATATCAATTGACCGACCGGTGATTTTCGATTGTCTGGTTGAAAAAAACGAAAACTGTTTCCCGATGATACCTTCAGGTGCCGCGCACAATGAAATGCTGCTGGGGCCTGACGATGTTAAGGGCAGTGTTTCCGAAAAAGGCAAGGTTCTGGTTTGACTATGATGCACTCTCAAAAAATCGAAAGTCATACGCTTTCCGTTTTGGTTGACAATGAGCCTGGAGTTCTCGCCCGGGTGGTCGGGCTTTTTTCCGGGCGCGGGTATAATATTGACAGTCTCACGGTGTCCGAAACCGAACATGAAAAACATCTCTCGCGCATTACTGTGGTAACCACCGGAACGCCGCGTATTATTGATCAGATCAAGAGCCAGCTGGGGCGCCTTGTGCCGGTGCGCAGTGTTATTGATCTCACCGTCATGGGGCCGCCGCTGGAGCGCGAACTGGCGTTAATCAAGGTTGCGGGCAGGGGCGAAAACCGGGTTGAGGCCTTGCGGCTGGCGGAAGCTTTCCGGGCGACGGTCATTGATGCGACAGTCGAACATTTTGTCTTTGAAATTACCGGCAGAAGCAACAAGATAACCCAGTTTATTGAACTTATGGTGCCGCTGGGGCTGGTCGAAGTTGCCCGCACCGGGGTAGCCTCGATTATGCGCGGCAAAGAAGCCACTTAAACCTTGCAGACAGAAATTCAAATTCACGACTTTATTTAAAAAGGACCAAGCGAATGCGCGTTTATTATGATACCGATGCAGATCTAAATCTCATCAAAGCCAGAAAAATTTGTGTTGTCGGTTTTGGCTCGCAAGGCCACGCCCATGCATTAAACCTCAAAGACAGTGGCGTGAAAGACATTGTGGTGGCTTTACGTGATGGCTCGGCCAGCGCCAAAAAGGCGGAAGCTGCGGGCCTCAAGGTAATGAACGTGGCGGACGCTGCAAAATGGGCTGATGTTATGATGATGGCGGCACCCGATGAATTGCAGGCTGAAATCTGGACCGATCACATTGCGCCCAACATCAAGCCAGGTGCAGCAATCGCTTTTGCCCATGGTTTGAGCATTCATTTCAAGCTGATTGAAGCGCCTTCCGATATCGATGTCATCATGATTGCGCCCAAGGGACCGGGCCATACGGTGCGCGGTGAATATCAAAAAGGTGGTGGTGTACCGTGTCTGGTGGCGATTGATCAGGATGCTTCGGGCAATGCCCATGACATTGCTGTTGCTTATGCATCAGCCATTGGCGGTGGGCGTTCGGGTATTATCGAGACCACCTTCAGGGAAGAATGCGAAACCGATCTGTTTGGCGAGCAAGCGGTTTTATGCGGTGGTCTGGTGGAATTAATCCGCGCCGGGTTTGAAACTCTGGTTGAAGCGGGCTATGCGCCTGAAATGGCCTATTTCGAATGCCTGCATGAAGTTAAACTGATTGTTGATCTGATTTATGAAGGTGGTATCGCCAACATGAATTATTCGATTTCCAACACGGCTGAATTTGGTGAATATGTCTCAGGCCCGCGTTTGGTGACAGATGAGACCAGAGCTGAAATGCGGCGCATACTCAAGGATATCCAGACCGGTGCGTTTACGTCTGAATGGATACGCGAATGTAAAGCGGGCCAGCCCAAGTTCAAGGCAACGCGCCGGGTCAATGACGCGCACCCGATTGAAGAAGTGGGGGAGCGTCTGCGCGCAATGATGCCATGGATTTCCGCCGGTGCATTGGTGGACAAGGAAAAAAACTAATTTCCCGTTCAGTAATGAACTCAAAAAACTGGTTCAAAGGCCTGCTTTTTTAAGCGGGCCTTTTTGCTATGTTGGTGCCAATGAGAAATTTATCTGGAGGAACACAGATGAAATACACCTTCCATACCTGCGATGTTTTTACCGATGTGCGCTTTGGCGGAAATCCGCTGGCGGTGATGCTGGGAGCGGATGATCTTTCTACAGACCAGATGCAGGCTGTTGCCAGAGAATTCAATTTGAGCGAAACAGTTTTTGTGTTGACTGCGGAAGATGCGGCAAATACTGCCAGGGTGCGTATTTTTACACCGGAGCACGAAATGCCATTTGCCGGACATCCGACCATCGGTTCTGCCTGTGTCATTGCCGCACAATCTCAAGGGTCTGAGGATTATGAGATCAACATAAATCTCGAACAGCCTGCCGGACTGGTGCCGGTATTGGCCGCTGCTTCAAACGGCAGATTATCAGCGCAGCTTGTGGTGCCTGATTTGCCTGAGGTTGCAAAACATGAAATTGACCCGGCGTTGGTCGCCGGAGGACTGTCGTTGAAACCGGGCGATATCGGGTTTGGCAATCATAAATCCCAAGCTGTCGACTGTGCCGGAAATACTTATCTGTTTGTACCGGTAAAAAACCGTGATGCGCTGGCAAGAGTGGCAGCGTCTTTTCCAATCTATGGTGATATGGAGGATAATGCCGGAGCCTCAAGTACCGTTATTTACACCCGCGGCGGGGTGGATGAGGCGACGGATTTTTCATCACGCATGCTGGCACCAGCCTCAGGAGTTGCTGAAGACCCGGCAACCGGTTCAGCGGCAGCAATGTTTCCGGCGCAATTGGCGGTCTTTGAAAATTTAGACGAGGGGATGCATTGCTGGCGCATTGAACAGGGCTATGATATGGGTCGGCCAAGCCAGCTGTTTCTTGAAGCAGACAGGCTAAAAAGTGTGTTTAAGGAAATCAGAGTGGCGGGCGGCGTAGTGTTCGTTGCATCAGGCGAGATTGAAATATAAAGATAATTCAGATGCCGCCTGCGCCATTTGCCAGGGCAAATACGCAGGCGGTGAAACTGAGGCTTAATAAATACCGAGAATTTTTATTGCTTTATTCAGCGCAGCGACAGAACCGCCATGATCGCCGGATTTGTGCTTGGCCTCACCTTCGGCGCGCAAGGCTTTGACTTTAGCAATATTACTGCCACTCAAGTCGGACATTTTGGCGGGCAGGGCTGCATCAATTTTCGCCATTTGCAAAGGACAACTGCCCGCTTGTGCGGTTGTGATGATAAAGACAGATGCCACGCCTGCCAAAATAAGTCGTTTGAACATAGTTGTTTCTTTCTTAAGGTTAGATGGTTCATGATTATTGGGTCGGACTATAAAGTAATGCTACAGGTTAATCTATTAATTGGGGCAAAAATGTGCCCAGACCTACCCGGACGGGTAGGGCCAACTGAAGATTAATATCTTAACAGCAGAATTTACAAAATATCAAACCTGCGTTAGTATGGATAATCATCAACGGCGTTTTGAGCAGTTTTAAAACATGACCACGCACAACATCATAGAACAGCCGATTGCAGCTTATGCCTGCCAGTCTGCCGATTTGTGTGCAACGCTTTGGTTGAAGGATGCGCCGATTTCAGGCCTGCAGATTGAACTCCTACTCCTTATCAGCCCCTAGGCAGTAGCTGCTTTCAAAATTGAGAGCACGTGTTTAGGGGAGTTTTAGCAAAATTTAAAAACAGCTATCCGCCTAAACAGCGGTACCATACAGGATCAGGATAATGACGAATACAGATAATCAAAAGACCAATGTATCCAAGAGTGCAGACACAGATCATGTGTTGATTTTTGATACCACCTTGCGTGATGGTGAACAATCTCCGGGTGCGACCATGACGTTTGAAGAAAAACTCCAGATTGCCGAATTACTTGATGAGATGGGTGTTGACATCATCGAAGCCGGTTTCCCCATCGCCTCCAACGGTGATTTTGAAGCTGTGGCCGAGATTGCCCGCCGCACCAAAAATTCAGTTATTACCGGGCTTGCCCGGGCAATCCCGGTGGACATAGACCGCGCGGGCGAGGCGGTGCGCAATGCCAAACGCGGGCGTATCCACACCTTTGTTTCAACCTCGCCCATACATCTGGAGTACCAGATGAAAAAGACGCAAGGAGAGGTGCTGGAAATTATCACCAAAACAGTGGCCCAGGCGCGCAATCTCATCGATGATGTGGAGTGGTCGGCAATGGATGCCACCCGCACGCCGCTGGATTTCCTCGCCCAGTGCACAGAAGCTGCTATCAGGGCGGGAGCCACAACAATTAACATTCCCGATACCGTGGGCTATGCGACACCGGAAGATTATTACCAGCTGTTTCATGATCTGATTGAAATGGTGCCTGACAGCGACAAGGCGGTGTTTTCGGTTCATTGCCACAATGATTTGGGGCTGGCGGTGGCCAATTCGCTTGCCGGGGTGCGCGCCGGTGCACGCCAGATTGAGTGTACCATCAACGGGCTTGGAGAACGCGCCGGTAACGCGGCTTTGGAAGAAATCGTCATGGCCATCCGCACCCGGGCCGATGCGCTTCCCTATCACACCAATATCGACAGTAAATATCTGGCGCGGGTGTCGAAAATTGTTGCCGGTGCAGCAAATTTTCCGGTGCAATACAACAAGGCGATTGTCGGCAAGAATGCCTTTGCCCATGAAAGCGGTATTCATCAGGACGGCATGTTAAAAAATGCCGAGACTTATGAAATCATGACGCCGGAAAGTGTTGGCCTCAAGGAAACCTCCCTGGTGATGGGCAAGCATTCAGGCCGGGCAGCCTTTGCCGATAAACTGAAAAACTTAGGATACGAGCTGGGTGATAATGCCTTTCAGGATGCCTTCCAGCGCTTTAAAGAGCTGGGGGACAAGAAAAAGCACATTTATGACGAAGATATTGTGGCACTTGTTGATGATGGTCTGGCGACATCAAACGAGCGCATAAAGTTTTTGTCCCTGCGGGTGGTAGCGGGATCCGAAGGACCGCAGGAAGCCACACTCAGCCTGGAAATTGACGGCGAAGTGGGCAAAACCACAGCCGGTGGCAGCGGCCCGGTTGATGCCTCGTTCAATGCCATCAAGGATCTGTTTGCCCATACCGCCACACTTGAGCTTTATCAGGTGCATGCGGTAACATCAGGAACTGACGCTCAGGCAGAAGTAAGTGTCAGGCTGGAAGAAGACGGCAAACTGGTGACCGGGCGCGGTGCCCACACCGATACGCTGGTGGCTTCCGTTCGCGCCTACGTCAGCGCATTGAACAAATTGCTGGTAAAGCGCGAAAAAACCAATCCGGGAGCACTGATTGCCTCTTGAACCTTAAGTGCCTCCTGTGGTTAATACACAGGAGGTGAGGGCGATTAGCTCAGTTGGTAGAGCAGCTGACTCTTAATCAGCGGGTCACAGGTTCGAGCCCTGTATCGCCCACCATTTTATTCAAAGGGTTAGCAGGTTTCCATTGTCAGGGAATTTTAGGCTGGCAATTTTATAGCATCTAGCGACACTGTTCCCGGCCCTTAACAGGGAGTTTTTTCGGAAATCAGCGGTGGCGAAAATTGACAATTTGTCCCGTCAGGTGACACTCAGCAGGATCATGCCGATAACTGTTACCATCCGCGCAAGATCAGCCTGGCGACGTTCTCCGGTGTATCGTTCGGCAGAACGCCATACGCCCACAGTGACGATGACGTTGTAGGGCACAGAGAAAGCATAACCGGCAATGAATGCCAAAACCGGGCGATCTCCCATGATCAGGAAAAGAAAGAGCGCACTGGAAAGAACGTTGATGATGAGGCCGCCGAAAACAGCCCAGTTCCAAAACACATTATCAAGGGCCAATTCTCCCTGCAAGAGGCGGAATAAGTGCTTCATAGGGCTGGATGCTATCAGTGAAATGTGGCGAAGTCCATCGAGGCTGATTCAACGCTGGACTTTCTGGTGATTTCGTCAATCTACAGGATTTTCACAGCCTAAAGCTCAACTATCTGGGCCTTTCCCTGTTCTTCCGCCAACTTTGCGGCAGTTGAGGCGACGGCGAGGTCCTGCAGGCCGACGCCGGTGCCGTCAAAGAGGGTTATTTCATCGTCGTTGCTGCGTCCGGGGTGGGTTTTGTTGATGACTTGTCCCAGGGTGGTGATGTCGGAGCTGCTGATCAACCCGGCTGTGATTGCGTGCTGGGTTTCGCCTAATGTGATTGATTGTTCGATTTCATCGGTGAAGAGGGTTGCTGCGGCAACCAGTGCGGGATCGATTTCCTGCTTGCCTTTGGTGTCGGTGCCCATGCAGGCGATGTGGGTTCCGGGTTTTACCCATTCTTTCATCAGTTGTGGTTCATGGGCGGATGTTATGGTGATAATGACATCGGCTTGTGCGCCAAGTTGTTCGCGCTCGACGGCTTCAAACGGCAAGCCGATTTCTTGGGCGGTTTTTTCCAGATTTCCCAGCATGTCGGGATGAAAATTCCAGGCGACGACTTTTTCGAACTGGCGCTGTTCGGCGGCGGCGCGCAATTGAAAAGTTGATTGATGTCCTGCACCAATTATACCCAACACGGTTGCATCTTTGCGGGCCAGATGAGCTATGGAAACCGAACTCGAGGCTGCCGTGCGCACGGCTGTTAGATAGTTGCCGCCAACGAGCGCTTTCAGCTGTCCGGTATCGGGGTCGAACAGAAAGATGGTGGACTGGTGGTTGGTGAGGCCTTTTTCCACGTTGCCGGGCCAGTAACCGCCGGACTTCAGGCCGAGTGAAAGCCCGGCCTTATCGAAGCCGGATTTGAAACCGTAGAGAGCATCAGCATAGCCGATGGCCTCGCGAATTACCGGGAAATTATAGGCATCGCCTCTGGCCATAGCGGCAAAGACTGACTCTACCGCTTGAAACGCATCGTCGCGGCCAATGACCTGGCGGCAGACTTCTTCTGTGACTATCAACATAGAAATTTTTTCCTTAGTAAGCCTTGCCGCGAGCGGAGACCGGCCACAGGGTTTCAACCTTGCCGTCGCGCACGCCCACGTACCAGTCATGTACGTTGCAGGTGGGATCGCAATGTCCTGGCACCAGTTTCAGTTTGTCGTTTACTTTGAGGGTATTGGTGGGATCGGCGATCACCCCGTGTTCGTCCGAACATTTGATGTATTCGACATCATCGCGGCCAAAAATATACGGCAGGCCGCTGTCTACGGACTGGGCTTTAAGGCCGGCATCGCAAATTGCCTTGTCGTCTTTGGCGTGGCTCATCACTGAAGTTAAGATAAACAGTGAGTTTTCAAATTCGGAAATCGGCTTGCCGTCCTTGTCGTGAATTGTCTGGTAATCGGCATCCATGAAGGCGTATGAGCCGCATTGCAATTCGTTGAATACACCCGATGTGCCTTCGAAATAATACGATCCTGTACCGGCACCGCCGACAATATCGCACTCAAGGCCTTCAGCTTTCAGCATCTTGAGGGTGCGGGCCACCATTTCAATGGCGATGCCGGTTTTTTCCTGGCGCTCCTGATAGCTTTGTATGTGCTGCATCGCGCCCTGATAGGCCTGTATGCCAGCGAATTTCAGGTTTTCGGCGGCATCAATGGCCTTTGCTATATCGACAACCGGTTGTCCGGCAGCCACTCCACAGCGCCCGGCACCACAATCGATTTCCACCAGACATTCGATTTCTGTGCCGTGTTTGACAGCGGCGGCGGAAAGATCAGCGACATTTTCAATGTCATCGACGCAACAGATGGTGCGTGCGCCCAGTTTTGGCAATCGTGCCAGACGATCTATTTTAACTAAATCGCGCACCTGATTGGAGACCAGAACATCTTTAATGCCGCCACGGGCGAAAACCTCGGCCTCGGATACTTTTTGACAACACACGCCACAGCTATCGCCCAATTTTTCCTGCAACAGGGCGACATCGACAGATTTGTGCATTTTGCCATGCACCCGATGGCGCACGCCCATGTCCTTGGCCAGGTTGCCCATGGTTTTGATGTTTTTTTCCAGTGCATCGAGATCAATGATCAGGCACGGTGTCTGGATATCGGCTTCATCCATTCCCGGTTTGGCCGGGATATCATAGCCGACCTCAAAACTGTCTATATCAATATGCTTGTTCATTAATTTTCTCCATTTAGGATGCCGTCCATGGCAGTTTGTTGAGGTCAACATTACCGCCGGTAATTATTACGCCAACGCGCTTACCAGCGAAGAT
>CAZVAZ010000085.1:0-9352 GCA_964625235.1 uncultured Hyphomicrobiales bacterium | reverse complement strand
TTGCGCTATCGCCTGTCGGAGGAAGTGTTTCGGAAAATATTTTTTGTGGCTCTGCTGTTTGTGGGTATCTATATGGTGGGGCGTAATCTGTTTTGAACTGAGTGGCGGAAATCAAGCTAGGCTGGGATGAAAATGACAAAGGGTTTTGACTTTAAAATAAGCGGCAAATCAGTGCTTGTGACCGGTGCATCCAGCGGCCTGGGCCGGCGCTTTGCCAAAGTGCTGGCGCAGGCGGGGTGCAAGGTGGTGGCGTGCGCGCGGCGGGCAGACCGGCTGGAGGAACTGGTGCGCGAAGCAGCCGCAGACGATGGCGAGATACATGCCGTGGCCATGGATGTCACCAATGTAACCTCAGTTGTTGAAGCGTTTGATCAGGCGGTCAATCTGGTGGGGACGCCGGAAATCACCGTCAATAACGCCGGCATTGCCATTCGCTCGAAAGTCCTGGAAATGGCAGATGAAGACTGGTTGTCAGTTCTTGATACCAATCTCAACGGTGTTTTCTGGTGCGCGCGCGAAGCGGCCAGGCGCATGGAGAAAGCGGGGTGTGGCGGCTCGATTATCAATATTGCCAGCCTGCTGGGCACACGCGTGATATCGGGCACCGCTAATTATTCTGCATCAAAAGCCGGCGTCATTCAGATGACCAAAGCAATGGCGCTGGAACTGGCGCGCTTCAACATCCGGGTAAACGCCATTTGCCCCGGCTATATTCTGACCGATTTAAACGCTGAGTATTTCGAAACAGAATTTGGTCAAAACCTGATCCAGTCAATCCCCCAGCGGCGGCTGGGGCAGGCATCCGATCTTGATGGATTGCTGCTGTTGCTGGCCTCGCCCGCTTCCAGCTTCATGACCGGTTCAGCCATCAACATCGATGGTGGCCACGCGTTGGCGATGGGGTAGAGTTAGAAATTTTTACCTGAGGGGAGATGCGTTAAGGGTCGGTTTTGCGACAAATGAACGGCGGCTTTGAATCAAAAGTGGCGATGAAACGCTTGACAAGGCAATGCAAAGTTCTCTTTATGTTCTTAATTGATGTGATAATGTATTGAGGTAACGAAGAATGGATTTTCAAATCTTTCTGATTTTTGCAATGACAACAGCAGTTGTCATTTTCTCACCTGGCCCAACAGTTATTCTAATGGCGTCTCAAGGAGCGGGAAACGGGTTGAAACGCACACTATTTGGCGTGTTTGGCATCACGTGTGCAACAATGATCTACTTTGCGATGTCGGCTACAGGTATCACGTCCCTTATTGTGGCGTCGCATACTCTTTTCCAAATCGTCAAGTGGGCGGGCGTCGCCTATCTCGTGTATCTTGGTTGCTTAGCAATTTTCAGTAAATCAGGTGGGTTAGTAGTTCAGCCTGATGCGCCTTTGCGAAAGCGCAGATCGCTTTTCACACATGGCTTCTTGATCGAGTTCTCCAACCCCAAGGCTCTTCTATACTTCTCCGCGATTTTACCCCAGTTCCTCGATGTTGACAGGCCAATAGTGCCCCAACTCCTCATTATGTGGATAACATCATTCCTGCTACAGTGTGTAATCCACTCGACTTATGCTTATCTCGGGGAACGCTTGATCCAAGGAGGTGTCAAAAGTTGGGTCGTCAACGCAATCAATAAAATTGCTGGAGCGGCTCTCATCTTTGCAGGGGTAAAAATGGCGAGCGTAACCGCAAACAGATAACTATTTAACCAAATGGCAGATTTGTCCGCTTTGCCGCCATTCAATTTTTGTTGACAGGATAGGGTTTAGAATTTTCCCAATAACATGTTTGCTGATCAATATGTAGTATAATACACTACTAAGTAGGAAAATTGATTCAACTATCCGAAGGATAAATCATGGCAATGGTCAAAAAAAGCATAACTGTTACAAGCCAACAAAATGACTGGATTAAAGCACAGATTGAATCCGGCCATTATGGTAACGAAAGTGAAGTTTTGCGTGACTTAATCCGTGAACGACAATTGCGGGAGCAAGAAACGCCCGCCGAGATTGAAGCTATCCGTGCCGCATTGATTGCAGGTGAAGAAAGCGGGTTTACCGATCAATCCGTTTCGGAAATTTGGGAAGAAGCCAGGAGCCAGGCCAAAGCCCAATGAAAAAATACATCGTAACACTGGCCGCTAAGCGCGATTTGATGGCTATTGCTCAATACGGCGATGAAAATTACGGTAACGAGAAATCCGACCAGTATCGCGACAAGCTGGAACAAAGATTTGTATCCATGGCCGAGCAACCATATTTATATCCGGCGGTTGACCATATCCATGACGGCTATCGCCGCAGCGTTTGTGGCGTTCACTCGATCTACTACAAGATTGAGGGACAGGGCATTGCGATTATACGAATTTTGAACAGACAAGACCCGGATAAGGCGCTTTAGAATTACCGCAAATGCGATGGGTTTCGCGACGATCTCAGGTCTGCTTCGAGCCTTTCCAAGACATTCAAAGTTTGATCTAAGGTATTTGTGGAGATAGAGTTCGGTCTATAATTATTTGCTTGTGGCGGGCAAAAATTTTCATGAACTACGCACGAGAATTCACTTCAATTTAAGAGGAAATTGATCTGACAAGATTTATGTGGGAGCGAGGGCCTTTCGAGCGGTGCGCGGGATGCGGAGAGGATACCGTCGGCTTGCTTTCCGCTGGCGGCCACTTACTGTCAAAGCGGTGTACGAATTGCCGACGAGCGGTCCATATTGATTTACCGGACTTGAATAAGAAAGCGGTTTATCTGGACCAGTTCATGTTCAGCTTGATCTACAATGTGAAGATCGAAGGTAACCTTCCCAAGGGGCATGAAGCCTTCGCGAAGGAAGTATACGCGCTCTTGCGCCGCTGCGTGTTACTGCAACAAATTTTCTTGCCGCACTCCGACATTCATCGTGACGAAACGACAGTTTTCCACAGCCCGATGGACCTCCGCGGTCTTTATAAGTTTTTCGGGGGCGATGTATCATTGAGAAGCCGCCGGGAGGTTGAGTTGGCGCATACTATCAAATTTGCGGAGGCGTTCTTTGACGGGAAAGAGCCAGAAATATTTATTGATTTAGATGAAATAGCGGATGGTAAGCGGAACGATTGGCTTCCTGACATGCATATCGAGGTGCCCGCTGATTATAGTCAGTTCGCCGACAACATCCGAAAAGTGCGGGGAGAAACCCATGATGCTATGAAGCGCCTCGCACAAACTTGGGCGGAAACCAAACCCTCTTTCAAGGATGTACTTGAGAGAGAGTTTGCATCAATTGGGCCAAGCAAGATTGAAGAGTGGGAGCGATGGTATCAAAGAACTATCGATCCTGATCCAAGCGACCCGTTGGCGCTTCTTGAGAGTTCAGATGCGCCGATTTACCGTGAATACAAAGTGCTTTGTAGAATGCTGGAAGACAGAGGCGTTGAAGATGATAAACAGCCAATTCACATTACAAAATTTTGGCAGTGGGAGAGAAGTCGAGAGATTCCGCATCACCGAATTTCCGCGTATTTATTTGCTGCCGTTGCACGGCGGGTAGCTAAGAGAGAAAGAAAAATTATCGATCAAGGATTGGTTAATGACATCAACACTATTGCGACATACGCGCCATATGTGGATGCTTTGTTTTTAGACAAACGCTGTGCGCAAATGCTCACGGAAGAACCTCTCTCAACAGACTTGGAATATAAAGCTCAGATTTTCTCAATGAGCGATACCGATGGTTTCTTGGAGTATCTGCGCGAGATAGAATCCGGGACGCCAGAAGATGTTCGAGAGTTTGCATTTCGAATTTATGGAATCAAATAGCGACAACGGAGATTGGGGGGACGACCGGTATCGGACCTGACGAACATCGCCTTGAACGGCAGCAAAGTCCGCATAGCTGCCATTCAATCTTTGTTGAAAAACCCATCGGGTTTGCAACAAATAATGTTAAGGTCAATTTGCAAAATACTTATATTCTGAGAGCTCGAAACGATGGATTTTACCCTTCCCCCTGAAATTGACGACCTGCGCCTCCGCGTGCGGGCCTTTGTCGATGCTGAGGTCATGCCGATAGAGGCTGATCGGGCGAATTATAATGAGTATGACAATATCAAGATGTTGGTGCTTGAAGGTCTGCGCCTAAAAGCAAAAGCTGCGGGATTGTGGGCGCCGCAAATGCCCAAGGATCGTGGTGGGTTGGAGCTGCCCATTGTGGGGTGGGCGGCGTTTTATGAGGAGGCTAACCGGTCGATTTTTGGGCCGCTTTGTTTTAACTGCTCGGCACCTGAAGATGGCAATATGAGCGTTCTTAACAAGGTGGCGACGGAGGCCCAGAAAACCCGCTGGTTGCAACCGCTTATTGACGGCAAGGTGCGTTCGGCTTTTGTTATGACTGAGCCTGCGCCCGGTTCCGGTTCTGATCCTGCCGGCATGATGCTGACACGGGCTGAAAAGTCTGGCGACAAATGGGTTATCAATGGTCACAAGTGGTATATTTCAGCCGCCGGGGTTGCTGAACATTTTATTTTAGTGGCGCGTACTTCTGATGATCCTCGCAAGGGTTTGACCGCATTTTTGTTTCACCGTGATGACCCCGGCTGGCACATTGTGCGGCGCATTGAGAACATGGGGCCGGATGAACATGGTGGTGTGTGCGAGTTGAAATTTGAGGGGCTGGAAATTCCGGATGAAAATCGCCTGATGGACGTGGGCGATGGCATGAAGCTTACCCAGATCAGGTTAGGCCCGGCGCGGCTTACTCATTGTATGCGCTGGCTTGGGTTGGCCAAGCGGTCGATGGAGATTGCCGGGGATTATATTGAAAACCGTGAGGCTTTTGGCTCTAAACTCAGTGCGCGCGAATCGATCCAGATCATGCTCGGCGATGTGGCCCATGATATTCAGATTGGCCGCCTGCTGGTGATGAATGCGGCGTGGAAACTGGATCAGGGCGATTTTGCCCGCCAGGAAGTTTCCATGGCAAAAATCCATGTGGCCGATACGCTGCACAAGGCGGTTGATACCGCCATTCAGCTGTGTGGTGCCAAAGGCTATTCCAAAGATACGGTGCTTGAATGGATATACCGCTATGCCCGATGCGCGCGACTGGTGGATGGCGCGTCCGAAGTGCACAAAATGGTTCTGGCCCGGAATTACGTCAAGAAAGGTACTGATTTCTGGCAATGGGGGGTGTAGTCTAAAAGCGTTATTCACAATCGTGATTTGACGGGGTGCACATTATACGTCAGTATTACTGACATATAATACATTGGTAACCGCCCGGGTGGAATGAAATGAAGCTTGCAGACGTCAGTCTTAGTGACAAATACGATCTGGAGTGTCCCCGCACGTACATGAGCGGAACGCAAGCTCTGATACGCCTTTGTCTGATGCAGCACGAACGCGACAGGCTCGAAGGTCTTGATACAGCGGGCTATATTACCGGCTATCGCGGATCGCCGGTGGGGGGCGTTGATCAGCAGTTTGAACGGGCTGAGCTGTACCTTAAACCGCGCAATATCAAATTTGAAGCCGGGTTGAATGAAGATCTGGCCGCGACCGCCATCTGGGGAACACAGCAGGCGGAAATGCGCGGTGAGGGTCTTTATGACGGCGTGTTTTCCCTGTGGTATGGCAAAGGGCCGGGCGTTGATCGTTCCGGCGATGTTTTCCGCCACGCCAATCTGGCGGGCACATCACCCAACGGCGGTGTGCTGGTGTTGATGGGCGATGATCATACGTGTGAAAGTTCGACCACGGCGCATCAATCCGAATTTGCGCTTGTCGATGCAATGATCCCCATTCTCAATCCGGCGGGCGTTCAAGAGCTGATTGACTACGGGCTTTATGGCTGGGCGATGTCGCGCTATTCGGGCTGCTGGATCGGGCTTAAAGCCGTGAAAGACACGATAGAAGTTACCGGTACGATTGATGCTTCTCTGGCCCGCATTAAAATCAAACAACCGCAGGATTTTTCCAAGCCCGAGGGTGGTTTAAGCATTCGAACCTTTGATCCGCCGCTGGAGCAGGAAGCGCGATTGCATGATTACAAGCGTTATGCGGTGCAGGCATTTGCGCGCGCCAACGGGCTGGACAGGCAGATATTTGCCGGTGGCAAGACACCTAAAATCGGTGTGGTCAGTGCTGGTAAAAGCTATCTTGATGTGCGTCAGGCGCTCGATCAACTGGGTATTGACGAGGTCGAGGCTGCCAATCTCGGGTTAAAACTGTTCAAGATTGCTATGACGTGGCCGCTGGAACCTGAAGGGGTTAAAAAGTTTGCCCGCAACCTTGATCTGATCATTGTGGTTGAAGAAAAAAGATCGCTGATTGAAACGCAGTTGCGTGAACAGCTTTATGGGCAGAAAAATGCCCCCGTGATTGTCGGCAAGATGGATGAGAAAAATGCACCGTTGTTTCGCGCCAAAGCCGCACTTGATCCCAATGAAATCGCGCTCACCATCGGCTCGCGCCTGCTTAAAGGCCGCCGTAATAAAGCCCTCGAAGCCCGGATTGCCGCTCTAAAAGAGGCTCAAAAACGCAGCCGCAATGCTGAAAGTCTGGGAAAACGCAAGCCGTTTTTCTGTGCCGGATGCCCGCATAATTCATCCACTGTCATTCCCGAAGAGGCGCGTGCTTATGCCGGTATCGGCTGTCACTGGATGGTGCAGGTGATGGATCGAAAAACCGAAGGTTATACGCAGATGGGCGGGGAAGGGGCCAACTGGATTGGTGAAGCGCCATTTTCCACCCGCAAACATATGTTTCAGAACATTGGCGATGGCACTTACAATCATTCCGGCCTGCAGGCCATTCGCGCAGCTCTGGCAGCGAACGTGACGATTACCTATAAAATTCTTTATAATGATGCGGTGGCGATGACCGGCGGCCAGTCCAATGACGGTGGGTTGAGCGCGCATGAAATTGCGCGACAGGTGTCGGCATTTGGCGTTGAACGCATCACTTTGGTGACCAATGAACGGGAAAAATATCATAATGCCGGGCCGTTGCCAACGGGTACGGAAATCTGTGAACGCGACGAACTTGCCCGCATTCAGCGCGAATATATGGATGTCGAGGGTGTCAGCGTTATTTTATATGATCAAACCTGCGCGGCAGAAAAGCGCCGGCGGCGCAAGCGCGGGCAGTTTCCTGACCCGGCCAAATGGGTGTTCATCAATGAGCTGGTATGTGAGGGCTGTGGCGATTGCGGGCTGCAGTCAAATTGTGTGGCGATTGCGCCACTAGAAACCGAATTTGGCCGCAAGCGGACCATAGACCAGTCTTCGTGCAATAAAGATTACTCCTGTATCAATGGTCTGTGCCCGAGCTTTGTTGTGGTTGAAGGCGGGGTCTATAAAGGTGCGGTTCAACAGTCAAAGACCGGCGGAACGATTGCCAGACCACGCCCGGATGTCAGTTCATTGCCCGCGCCGGTTTTTGAAGGTGATGCAACATTATACAGCGCGGTGGTAACCGGTGTCGGCGGCACCGGTGTGGTTACCATCGGTGCGCTTATCGGCATGGCCGCACACCTTGAAGGCAAGGGGTGCGGTGTGCTTGATATGACGGGGCTGGCACAAAAAGGCGGCTCTGTGGTGTCGCACATCCGCATTTCCAAAAGCCCTGAAAATATTCAAAGTGTGCGCTTGAGTGCCGGTTCAGCCGACTTGGTTCTGGGCTGTGATATTATGGGGGCGGGGTCAGACACTGTATTGGGTCTGATGGACAAGGATAAAACCGTCTGTGTTGCCAATGCCCATGAAATCTATCCCGGAGAATTTACCGAAGATTCTGATTACAGAATGCCAACCGAAATGTTGCGGCTGGCTATACAGTCCCATGTGATGCCGGACGGATTTGATTTTATTGAAGCCACCGAAATGGCAACGGCCCTCACTGGTGACGCCATTGCCACCAATTTGTTCATGCTCGGATATGCGATGCAAAAGGGATACTTGCCGCTGGGGGCAAAATCTCTTGAACGCGCTATTGAACTCAACGGCGTGGCGGTTGAGATGAATAAAAATGCCTTTGCCTGGGGGCGTATTGCCGCCCATGATCCTGATCAGATCTGGTCACAAATCGGCAAGGAGGCTGCGATTGCCGAAGTTAAGAAAACCCCTGATTTAAATGAAATCATTGAAAAACGGGTGCGGTTTTTGACGGACTATCAAGATGCAGCTTACGCGCAGCGTTACCTTCAGTTGGTTGACAATGTGAAAACTGCGGAAAGTTCGATTAAGGGTGAAGCCGGTGTTTTGAGTGAAGCGGTGGCAAAATATTACTTCAAGCTGATGAGTTATAAAGATGAATATGAAGTGGCTCGTCTCTATGCCCAAACCGGATTTCTATCTTCGATTGAGAACCAGTTTGAGGGCAGGGTGAAAATCAGTTTCCAGCTGGCCCCGCCGCTGTTTGCGGCAATCGATCCCGAAAACGGGCGGCCGGTTAAAAAGTCCTATGGACCATGGATGCTCAAGGCTTTTGGTGTTCTGGCCCGTTTCAAATGGCTTCGCGGTGGTGTTGGCGATCCATTTGGCTATCTGCCGGAAAGAAAAGCAGAACGCGCCCTGATTGACCAATATGAGAAAACCATCGCCGAACTTGTGCAGGGTCTTAATTCGGACAATCATGCAATAGCGGTCGAAATAGCCAGTATACCTGAGCACATCAGAGGCTATGGCCTGGTTAAAACCCAAAGCATTGATGCAGCCCAATCCCGATTGGCGCAATTGCGGGCCAGATTTCAAGGGGCCGGTCAGCCTGCCCGCGCGGTAGCCTGAATCCAGGCGTGCAACTGAATTAATTGTGAAATCGAATACATGAGTTAGTGTGTATAGTCTGGCTGCGCCTGAATGTTGGCGGTGCGAAAAACCACGACCAACGTTTAGTTGCTTTTGTGTGGGATATTTTGTTGAATACGGCTTGCCTTCTGGGGAGAAGGCAAAAGACTTTGTGAGGGAGTATAAATATGGGAGGTGGCACTGCATCACCCAACAAACAAGATGCCGACACGTTTCCAAAACTTCTGCTGAAAAATGCCAAATCCCTGGCCGAAAAGCCCGCAATTCGCGAAAAGGAATATGGCATCTGGCAATCCTGGACCTGGGCTGAGGTGCTGGAGGAAGTTAAGTGTTTTGCGAACGGGCTGAAGAAGCTCGGAGTCAAACGTGGTCAGAAAATTGCGATTGTGGGCGATAACCGGCCGCGATTGTACTGGTCGATGGTGGCTATTCAATCACTTGGCGGCATTCCCGTGCCGGTTTATCAGGATTCCGTTGTTGATGAGATGTCGTACGTTCTTGATCATGCTGAAGTTGTCGGCGCGATTGTTCAGGATCAGGAGCAGGTCGACAAGATTTTGCAGATAGC
>CAZVAZ010000084.1:0-9368 GCA_964625235.1 uncultured Hyphomicrobiales bacterium | reverse complement strand
ATTCACGAAATTGTCTGGGCGCTGTTTTTTGTGGCCGCCGTCGGGCTGGGGGCCCTTGCCGGCGTTTTGGCCATTGCCGTCCGTTCTGTCGGCTTTATCGCCAAAATGTCGGCGGAAGCAATTGAAGATCTTGATCCTCGCCCGGTGGAGGCCATTCGTGCCGTCGGCGGAAGTGAATTCCATGTGTTCCTTTACGCCATCCTGCCCCAGGTTCTCCCCACCATGATCGGTGTGATTATCTTTGAATGGGAAATCAACATTCGCCGCTCATCGGTGCTGGGGCTGGTCGGTGCCGGTGGTCTTGGTCTGGTTTTTTTCAGGCAACTCAACACTTTTAATTATCCTGGCGTTACCGCCGTGATCCTGGCCATCCTGGTGCTGATTTTATTTGGCGAGATTGTCTCTTATTTTGTCAGAAAAGCGATTATCTGATGAATAAAACTCTGGCACAAAAAACTTCTGAACCATCACGCCCGCTCACCTGGAGGCGGTTCAAATATCCAGGCTCATTATATCGTTATTGCGGCCTGCTTCTGGCTGTATTCTTTTTGACCTATTCAGTAGCCTATCTCAATATTCCGCTGGATCGCTTTTTTAATATGTTCGGCCGCGTCGGATCAGTGGTATCAGAGCGTTATTATCCGCCAGATATTGAATATGTGCTGGATCGAGATTATCTGTCCTCGGTTTTTGATACCATTCAGATGGCCTATCTCGGTGCCTTGTTTGGTATGATGCTGGCATTGCCACTGGGGTGGCTTGGCTCCAGCAACATGAGCCCCAGCAAACGCTACATTTATCCCGTGGCGCGATTGATCACCATGAGCACGCGCGCTGTGCATGAAACCATCTGGGCAATTCTGTTTGTGACCATCTTGGGCTTTGGCATGATGGCCGGTGTCATCGCTCTCACCCTGTTTTGCATTGGTTTTGCCGGCAAGCTGCTGGCCGAAGAAATTGAGGCCATCGACATGGGGCCGGTTGAAGCCATCAGATCCACCGGCGCCAACCATTTGGGCGTGATGGTCTTTGGCGTCTTTCCCCAGGTGCGCGTGGCCTTCACCGGCATTGGCATCTACACCTGGGATGTGGCTTTCAGGGCGGCCACTGTGGTCGGTTTTTTTGGCGCAGGCGGCATGGGCTGGTACCTCAAGCGCAATGTGCTGCAAATCGAAACCGAGCGGGTAGCAGCCATTTTGCTGTCGATAATCGTGCTGGTTCTGATTTCTGAAGTGGTTTCAGCCTGGGCCCGCGCCCGCGTTTCCAGGGCCAAATAAGGGCTGTCACCCGCTATTGCATGAGCGAAAAACAGTGCAAATCAGACATTTGCCATCCACTTCAAGCGGCGCGCAACCGGCGCTGGCACGCATACTCATTATTAACTTGATTTTGCTTAAATAGCCGGGTTGGCGCTCGATTTTTGTTTTGGCCGAAACATTGTTTCGCCGGTTCCATTAACTCAACGCGCTCACAATCGATGAACGTTTAATTTGTTGAATGTTAATTCCAACCTGAGCGCAACTTATTATGGCTGACGACAGTACCGGAAATTCGGGCAATCCAACTTTTTCCCCAAAAAATAGCGCTCCTGCACAGAGCACGTCTCCGTCGCAATCGGCTGCCAGTATCCACAATGCAAAAGAAGATAAGCTTGTCCGCGATGCCAGCGATTATGTTCAGGGCGATATTGTCGATCATAATAACGATGTCACCAACCCAAATCTGCATTTTGGCTCAACACCACAAGGTCAGGACTTTACAGACGTTGTTGAAAAAAATCCCGGGTTGACGAACGATGCATCTTTTATTGCTCAATCATCAAATTTAAAGGGGATTGATGAAAAAGGCCAGCCTTCGGATACTGTCCCTGTTTCCGACTTTAAAACAGAAGTTGTCGATGATTTCCTGTCAGAGCTGGAACAACCAGTCCTCTCCGGCAATCGGTCCGATTATTCAATCACCGATTTGGGTGGTGGTCAGATTGAGATTATTGACAATCGCCCCAATTCACCCGATGGGCTGAATATTGTACAAAACATAAATCAAATTCAGTTTGCAGATGGAGCTGTTGATACCGGCGAGGAAAAACCCGCTGTTGTTGAAGACGGTGAAATCTCAGCCATCGAAGATGATGACCTGGCCGACAATACCGCTGACGAAAATTCCGCTGTCGGCACAACAGTTGGCATTACCGCGCTGGCCACTGATCCTGACAATGGTGATACGGTAAGTTATTCGCTTTCCTCCAATCCCGGAAATCTGTTTTCCATCAATGCCACCACCGGTGAAGTCACCGTTAATGGCCCGCTTGATTTTGAAACCCAACCAGAACATGCAATTGAAATTACCGCCACCAGTAGCGATGGTTCCACCTCTACCGAGACCTTCACTATCAACGTGAATGATGTCAATGAAGCGCCCACAGATATTATCGCTGAAGGAGACCGGGTAGATGAAAATGCCGCTGCGGGAACCCTTATTGCCACTTTGGCAACAATCGACGAAGATGCAGGCGATACAGCCTCATACGCAATCACCAACGATCCTTCCGGGTTTTTCGAGATCGTTGGCAATGAAATACGCGTGGCAGCCGGTGCTGATATTGATTTTGAAACCGCACTAACCCACGACATCACAATCGAAGTAACCGATGGCGGTGGAAACACCTATTCCGAAACCATCACACTGAATGTCAACAATCTCAACGAAGCCGCCGTCAGTGAGATATCCGACAGCAATGCACAGGCCAATGGTGTTGATGAGGGTGTGGAGACCGGTACGATTGTCGGCATTACAGCCCTGGCCAGCGATGCCGATGGTGGTGATACAATCACCTATTCCCTTTCTGATAATGCCGGTGGATTGTTTGTCATCGATGCCAATACCGGTGTGGTCAGTGTCGCCGGTGATCTCGATGCCGAGAGTGCCACCACCCAGACCATTGAAGTTACCGCCACCTCAAGCGACGGCTCAACCTCGACCGGCAGCTTCTCCATCGCCATCAATGATATCAACGAGACTTCGATCTCTGCTGTGAGGGACAATGATGGCAGCGATAATGCCGTCAGTGAAGGTGCCACCATCGGTACCGCTGTTGGTATCACCGCCCTGGCAACTGATGCCGATGTCGGCGACAGCGTCACCTATGCGCTCAGTTCCAACCCCGGCGACCTGTTCGCCATTGATGCCAACACCGGCGAGGTCACCGTCAATGGTGCACTCGACTTCGAGACTTCTCAGGATCACTCAATCGAGGTTACCGCAACATCTTCAGATGGCTCAACCTCAACAAGCTCCTTCACCATTGATGTCACCGACGTCAATGAAGCCGCTGTCAGTGAGATATCCGACAGCAATGCACAAGCCAATGGTGTTGATGAGGGTGTGGAGACCGGTACGATTGTCGGCATTACAGCCCTGGCCAGCGATGCCGATGGTGGTGATACAATCACCTATTCCCTTTCTGATAATGCCGGTGGATTGTTTGTCATCGATGCCAATACCGGTGTGGTCAGTGTCGCCGGTGATCTCGATGCCGAGAGTGCCACCACCCAGACCATTGAAGTTACCGCCACCTCAAGCGACGGCTCAACCTCGACCGGCAGCTTCTCCATCGCCATCAATGATATCAACGAGACTTCGATCTCTGCTGTGAGGGACAATGATGGCAGCGATAATGCCGTCAGTGAAGGTGCCACCATCGGTACCGCTGTTGGTATCACCGCCCTGGCAACTGATGCCGATGTCGGCGACAGCGTCACCTATGCGCTCAGTTCCAACCCCGGCGACCTGTTCGCCATTGATGCCAACACCGGCGAGGTCACCGTCAATGGTGCACTCGACTTCGAGACTTCTCAGGATCACTCAATCGAGGTTACCGCAACATCTTCAGATGGCTCAACCTCAACAAGCTCCTTCACCATTGATGTCACCGACGTCAATGAAGTTCCAACCGATATTGTGGTTACCGGAACACCTGCGCTTGGTCCTGACCTGATTGTCAACGGCTCATTTGAAAATCCGGATGTGTCTTCGAATAACCTGGCGAATTTCTCATCAATCCAGGGCTGGGGCGCCTCTTCGGGTCTGGTACAGATTCACGATAACTTTGGCGGCCATACGGCGAGCGACGGCAGCCAGTATCTTGATATTGATGCTGAAACCGGTGTTGATGCGGTCTATCAGGACATCACAACAAGCACCGGGACAACCTACAAGCTGAGTTTTGATGCCGCAGACCGGATCGGGCGGAATACCAACGCCTTCGAGGTCTACTGGAATGGTGTTCTGGTTGATGCCATAGATCCCGCAACCACTGACTGGGCCAATTATGAGTTCGAGGTCGTCGGAACCGGTGGTGCAGACCGGTTGGAGTTTCGTGAGATGTCTTCAGGAAATGACGCATTCGGTGCGTTGATCGACAATGTGCAACTGCAGGAGGTCTTTGAACCAGGGGTTTTGGAAAACTCAGCAGGCGGAACCGTTGTCGCCACCCTGGCAACAATTGATGTGGATGCCGGGGATACCGCTACATACACTATCCTCGCCGATCCTTCCGGGTTTTTTGAGATAGTTGGTGATGAAATCCGGGTCAAAACAGGCGCCGATATCGATTACGAAACAGCCGCTACTCACGACATAACCGTTGAGGTAACCGATGCCGGTGGCAATACCTACTCAGAGACTGTCACGCTTGATATCATCGATGTCAATGAAGCGCCGAGTGATCTGACATTTGAGGGCAATGAAAAGTTGAGCGTTAATAGTGATGGTGTTGTAGCTGCGGGTACTGTCGTTGCCAGCGTGGCATCCGTCGTCGACCCGGATGCGGGTGATACATTCACCTATGTTTTGAGTGACGATGCCGATGGAAAGTACACCATTGATGCCAGTACCGGCGATATAACTCTGGCGGCTGATCACAATGCCTCAACCTTAAGCAAAAAAGCAACCGGTGTAGACTCCAGTACAGTGACCGTGGAAGTGACAGATTCGAGTGGCAATACCTACTCGGAGCAGGTGGGCATTCACCTCGGCACAGACGGTACTGATACAATCACAGGTGGCTCGGATACGGATATAATATACGGTCTTGGTTCAGACGATGCCAGCCCCACCGGTCCAAATCTCATAAACAATGGCAGTTTTGAAAATGACCGGGGCGCCAGCACTGCAAACTGGACACTTGCAGGTGGCAATAGCATTCAGACCTATGCGTCGGGAAAAACCGGCGTCATTGCCAGCGACGGCAACTATTTTGTCGACATGGACGAAGTCAAGGTTAATACAACCATCGAACAACAGGTCGCCAATCTGAAAGATGGAACGGAATATCAATTGTCATTCGATGTGGCGGAAATGGGCGGCTATGACGGCTCGATGGAAGTATATTGGGGCGGTTCACTTGTTGGCACCGTTGATCCTGAAACAACCACGATGCAATCCTTTACCTTTCAGGTAACCGGTGGCGCGGGTGACGGCTCCGATACGCTCCAGTTCAAAGAAACCGGGGCAGAAGATTTTGGTGGCACCGCCCTGGACAATGTCCAGCTTTTTGAGCTTGCCGGCAGCGGCGACACGCTGGATGGTGGCGCCGGTGATGATGTCATCATTGCCGGCGACGGTGACGACAGACTGATTGGCGGCGCTGGCAGCGATACACTGAGCGGAGGCGCTGGAAACGACATTCTTGTCGACGGTGCCGGAAATGCCATCCTCAACGGTGGCAGCGGCAACGACTTCTTTGTTTTCCAGGAAGATGGCAGCGATATTGGCGATCTGGGAATAGACTGGACTGTGGCGATCAACAGTGGCTCAATTGAATCACAAGATGCAAACAGTATTGACCTGAGCGATGATGCCTCGGGTACAATCACATTGCAGGATGGCAATGAGGTTGATTTTCAAAACCTGGAGCGCATCGAGTGGTAACCTCCCGACTATGTTTGCGGCTTGGGCTTCATTGAAAACTGCGCTGCAATCGACATCTCGCACCCGCGCCAGGATGACGGTTTTCGAAAAAAAGGTGAGTAAAAACAATAAGATTATAGCATTTACACGATCCGGTTCCAGACGGAAATGCTATGGAAGGCGTTGCAAACCAGACAATGATTTACAACGCCTTCGTTTGATTTTTTAAACCACGATAATCCTGGTACCGTTGGGCACCCGGGGATAAAGGTCAATCACATCCTGATTGAGCAATCGAACACAACCACTCGATACCGCTTTGCCGATTGAAAACTCCTCAGGCGTTCCATGCAGCCGGTAAAGAGTATCCTTACCACCCTGAAAAATATACAAGGCCCGTGCTCCCAAAGGGTTTTTCAAACCAGGCTGCATGCCGCCGTTTGCGGCACTGTATTTCTCAAGCTCTGGCTGACGCTCAATCATATGGGCAGGCGGTGTCCATGTCGGCCATTTCCTTTTCCAGGCAATCCGGCCTGTGCCCTGCCATTCGAAGCCGGCGCGACCGAGGCCGACACCATAGCGTAAGGCTCTTTTCTTGCTGCCTACAAGATAAAGGTAGAAGTTTTTTGTATCCACATAAACAGTGCCTGCGGGAATGCCCTTGGGAGCATCCACTTCGGTTCTGTAGTATTTGGAAGGTACCTGACTGATATCTGCTGCAGGTATGGGAAACCTCTCATTGGGACGAGGCCCGTACATGGCGGCAAGCTGCGGGTTTGAGATTGGTGCAGCATTCCCGGATCGCTGTGCCGTGGCGCAACCGGTAAGGGTAAGCCCGCCCAAACTCAATCCGCCCAATATAAACGGGCGGCGGCTTATGTTACTTTTTTCTTGCATTACATTTTCCTTGCTTCGGAGCATTTAAGTGTCGGACCTAAATGACGACAACTTGAGCACCCATTGGCACTCGCTCATAGAGATCTTTGACATGTTCATTCAGCATGCGTATACAGCCGTTGGAAACTGCCCTGCCGATAGTTGATGGTTGATTGGTCCCGTGAATTCGATACAACGTATCATGACCGTTACGATAGAGATACAGCGCTCTGGCACCCAGTGGATTACTGAGACCGCCAGGAACGCCCTTGGCAAATCGCGCATATTTTTCCGGTGAACGACGTATCATATTCTTGGTTGGTCTCCACCAGGGCCATTTGACTTTTCTGCCGACCATGGCTTTACCCTTGAAAGCAAGACCGGCCCTGCCAACACCGACGCCATAACGTCGCGCTTGCGAGGGTGATTCAACAAGGTATAAAAACCGATTTTTCGGATCAACAACCACTGTTCCAACCGGATAACCTGACCAGCTTATAAGCTGAGGCATATACTTCGGGTCAAGTACGAATTTTTTCGTTCCATGAGCCAAAGCCACATTTGGTGTAAATGCTATGGCCAAGCCCGATAAGAGAACAGTTCTTCTATCCAACATTAAGAGTCCCCTGACTGAATGATCAATAAATTAGGTATTCGGGAGGTTTTTAAGAAATCAATCGAGGTGGCTTTTTAATACTGAAGGGTTGCAGGGCAACCAGGCGTCTGGTCAATCTCGGTATTTGTTTTTCGGCAACAGGCTCAATGCTGGTTGCCGATTCCATGGTAATCGCATGAACCAGGCAAAGTTTTGTACTTTCTTCCCCAGCCCGCGAGGCCTTGCTGGTATTATCAATTCCTGAAGCTGCGGCGAGACTGCATTGACTGACGGCCAGATTTTTAAGCGAATGTTTCTTACAATCACCGGCGCTCACGGAGACAATCTGCCCCATGTCCGGTTGCATGTCCGGTTGAACGAAAGCTGGCACAGAACTTTGCGCGACCGAGAAAGAGGCCACGTAAAAAAGTCCAACAAATATTAACAGCAGTCTCATAATGTAACAGTGATAACCAAGTTGTGGTAAAGATACAATTAACCAGATTTCACGAGATAGTGATAGAGCAAAAATGTTACACTTTCGGCCAGAATGAAAACTGGCCCTTCTTGTGAAAAATTATGTGTTAAAGCGGCCCTTTATGTCGACACGTCCACAAGTCACGAATATTTATGGTTAAAATCCGATTTTTTACTGGGGCACAAAAAATCTGGCAACATTTATGCATTCTTTCCAATCATAAATCATAAGGTTTTCGAAAAAAAGAATGCAATGTGTCTCATTTTTATCACTAGGTTGCGTTGACAGATAATAAGGTCAGGCAATGTGATTCTATTTCTTTTGCAAACGCGACTACAGCTTCAAAAATCCGTATTGGGTTTTGGCAGTAAGCGCCCATGTTCAAGTATCAATTGCGCTGCGATTTGGTAAAAAACCTGACGATAAATGGCAGCGCTGTCAAAACACCCAGAACAGCCACTGCCGTCAGCATTCTATCCGTTTCATCAGCCACCATCTCACTGCCCACATGGGCCAGCACAAAGCTTGCCGGTATGATGCCGGCAAATGTGGCAACGGCAAATCGCCAGAAGGACAGGGGCGTTAATCCGGCGGCATAACTGACGATATCAAAGGAAATAAAAGGCATCAACCGGCTGGCAAAAACACTTGCCATCAAAAAATTCTGTGAGCCGGCCAGACTGCGGCCAAGCTTTTCGCCAAACCATTGGCGCAGTAAATCCTGACCTAAATACCGGGATATGCAAAAAGCAGCGATGGCGCCGATTTCTGCTCCGATCAGAACATAAAGCGTACCCCACACATGTCCATAAATCGCACCGGCAGCCAGCGCAATTGGCGCGCTGGGGATGGGACTTACCAGAATTGCCACAATCATCGACGCGATAACTGTAGCAGGGCCCCAGGCACCCAGTTCACTGAACCATGCGCGCAGGGATGCACCATCGGGCAAATCCAGAGACAGGCCGATTTTGCCCCCCCACCAGTTAAACGACAGAACTAAAATCGTTATGGCAACGAGAAGAAACAGCTTGAAGTATGCCATTTTGTTCATGATATCTGATGCCAACGTCAATCCACAATGAACAATTCACGCGGAACATTTGACAGAAGCTCGGGCCCGGTCTCGGTGATGATAATGCTTTCGGTAATTTCCAGCCCCCAGTCATCCAGCCACAATCCGGGCATGAAATGAAAGGTCATGTTTGGCTCGAGAACATTTTTGTCGCCCGGGCGCAAACTCATGGTGCGCTCACCCCAGTCGGGCGGATATGACAGACCGATGGAATACCCGGCACGGCTGTCCTTGTCGATGCCGGATTTTTTCAACACGGTAAAAAATGCATTGGCAATGTCTTCGCAAACATTGCCCGGTCTGGCTTGTTCCAGTCCCGCTTCAAGGCCTTCAAGCACGGCTTTTTCGGCCTCAAGAAACTTGGGCTCAGGCTTGCCCATATACATGGTCCGCGATAACGGGCAATGATAGCGCCGGTAACAGCCGGCAATTTC
>CAZVAZ010000083.1:0-9499 GCA_964625235.1 uncultured Hyphomicrobiales bacterium | reverse complement strand
GTATCAATCCCTAGGATTTGCCCGCGCGATGTTTCGCGAAAGCGCGCTATGCCGGTTTCGTATGGGATGCCGCGCTCTTTTACTTCTTCTTCCGTCAACCCGATTGTCGAAATCTCAGGAACAGAATAAATGCCATATGGGAAATATTCCGGCGGCTTGTGTGCGGCATGACCAAAGGCGTGGCATGCAGCAATCCGGCCCTGTTCCATTGAGGTGGAGGCGAGGCTGGGAAAGCCGATTACATCACCGGCGGCATAGATGTGGGGAACGTCGCATTGAAAGGTCTGGGGGTCAGTGGTAATGCGACCGCGATGATCAACCTCAATACCACATTTATCCAGCCCGATACTGTCGGTAGTGCCCATGCGACCAGCCGCGAACAACACCAGATCAGTGCGTATCGTTCGTCCGTCTTCCAGCACAACTTCAGCATTGTTTTCGCGCCGGTGAACCTTGATGGCTTTGGCCCCCAGCCGCATCGAGACCCCTCTGTCGCGCAACAGGTTGGTGAAGACGTCAATCAACTCGCGGTCAATGAAATCCAGAAATGTCGGGCGCGGTTCAATTATCGTTACAGCTACATCCAGAGCGCTGAAAATTGTGGCATATTCTATGCCGATAACCCCGGCACCAATAACAACCATTGATTTGGGTATATTGGGAAGTTCAAGAATTTGATCGCTGTCAAGAATAACTTCGCCATCAAAGGGAATGTAGTCAGGCCGGAACGGTTTTGTACCTACAGCAAGAAGGAATTTGTCGGCTGAATACTGGCTCACCTCGCCATCTTCGGATGTTACTTCAATGGTATTGGCATCAACAAAACAGGCGGTACCATGAAGAGTTTGCACCCGGTTGCGGGTAAACTGATGTTCCAGCACCTCAACTTCATGATTAAGCGTTATATGCAGCCGGTTGAGAAGGTCTTTGGCCGTCAGGTTTTCCTTGACCCGGTAAGCACGGCCATAAAATCCACGCTCGCGCCAACCGGAAAGATTGAGCACGGTTTCACGCAATGTTTTGCTGGGAATGGTTCCGGTGTGGACAGAAACTCCACCAACGCGTTTGCCTTTATCGACAACGAGAACGGATTTGTCTATTTTGGCGGCCTGAATGGCAGCCCTGCGGCCAGCCGGACCTGAACCGATAACGATAAAATCAAAATGCTGCGACATATTCTCAACCCTTGGCGATAGCCCGGGACAATGTACACGCAACAAGGTTAAGAAATCCTGCAAGTAGTGGTGAGGAAAAATTGTTCAGTTTTAAAAAATCGTTTCCTCATAGACTGGTTGTCCCCGCACCAATAAAGCTTTGATGCCTGCTTCACCGCTATCGGATACTGCCGCAACAATGCTCAATACTTTTTCGCTGCGCAGTTTTTCCAGCCCGGGACCGTCTCCTTCGGGAATAAAGTATTTCTCCATACCATAGTTGATTTGCAGCTTTTTGGAGCCACCAATGCTATTGGACACCAGATAGATTTTACCTTTTATGAAAACAACATCCGATTTGTCCTCGGGGCGCTTAATGGTTGCCGAAACCGCATTCCACAGGCCATCGTCAGATTTTTTCAATCCGACATAGACAGGATTTCCACGTTCAAAATCACGATCTCCCTCAACCTTCGATGTATCAATCCGATTGATACTGAAGCTCAGGATAACATAATCCCCGCGCAATAAATCGCGTGGGTCAACCGGAACAACGGCAAGTGTCACTTCGCGTCCCTCCCTCAGCAAAGTGACACGGTCCCACACCATCCAGCCTAGAACCAAGGTTTGAATGAGTGCAATTGCCATCAGCCTTACAGCGATTTTAGGTGTTGATCTGCCGGTCATGGTTTTGCCTCGAGTTCAACAGGGCTTTTTAAAATTCGTTTGCGGAAGCGATCAAGACCGAGCGCGAGCAATATCAAAACGATGCCACCAATGGTGAAAAAGACAAAACTGTTCATCAGGGTGCCAAACGTTTTGAAGTAAATATACAGGGTTTCAGCAGCAAAGAGCACAAAGCCCAGATTGACCAGATAGCGATCAGAAAACTTCTGACCAAAGGTAATCAGCCACAGGGAACTTAAAAACAGACAAATCGCCAAAGCGATTGGTGTAGCCAAACCGGTTACACCGACAATGCTAAACAATGGTGCGGTGAGGCCAAGGAGGATAATTCCCGCCATGTCCATGGTTGAATAGCCGGTTTTTTTACGCCAGATAAAAGACAGCAGGATTCCTGTGCCCACCAGTATGGCAGAACCACCAATCCAGACATTCTGCAACAAGACTGGATCGGCTCTGATATAAAATACAAAATACGATTTGGACTCCATCGCCTGAACCAGGAAAATCAAGGTGATCAGGGCCGATATCGCATAATTGGAGAGGGGATAGGCAAAACTTTCGGGAAATTTCCTGTGGCTGTGACAGACCAAAACCAGTGCAACCGTAAACACAAAGAAAGCCATAGATGCCAGTTGGGAAACGGCGCCACCGGTGGCCAGACTATAGCTCATAAAGACTGTCAATGTTGCCCAGAAACCAAAAGACAGTGTGACCAGATGATAGCCTATCCGGGATCTCAGAAAAAAAGCCGATGTTGCCAACACGCTCCAGGCGATGAGGAAGGGCCAGTGAAACCTGACATTAAATTCGATAATTTCCAGACCTGTCCACAAGGTAATCGCGGCAATGGCTATAACCAGAGCGCTGGTGGACCGCGCCAGCAAGGCAGCAACAAGAGCACCGGCACCGGCCATGAAAATCGCATCAGGATAATGTCCATCAATGTGATACATCTGGGCAATCAAAACGATGGAGATGGCGTAGAACCCCACACCGATAAGAACCGCTGCTTCATAGAGCCAGAATGAGCCACGTTTTTGTAAAAATACAGCGCCGCCATATGCCGTCCACATGCCGGCGGCAAGAAGTGCCAGCCGCGCACCTTTGGCAATGCCATTCCAGTTGGCAGCAACAAAAGCCAATATACCAAAGCAGATTAAAACCGCCCCCAAAATAGCGATGACTGAGGGCAGCCGATCGGCCATCTGCGATGAAGGCAGTTTCTTGATGATGTCTTCAGCATTGATTTTGCTGATAATTCCCTGTGTGGTCCACTTTTCGAGATCACTTTTTAATCTGCGCTGATAATCATTCTCGCGCATGGATAACTTTCCCTTCACATTGTGGATGTTGAGCCAGAGCCTGTTATGGAGTGGCAACTATATCTATTCGCTTTTGATCACCAGATTTGATCGAAAACTCAGCTCTGAAGCGCTGGTTTTGATAGCGTACCACAACAATGTACCTGCCAGCGGCGAAAATACGTTCAGGCGAGGGTTTAACATTGCGGCCGATTTCCGCACCTGAAATATCATAAAAAATCCAGAAAGGCTGACCAGTTGGCGCGCCGCCAGAAACTGATTTCAGTTTGAAACGCGCCCGTCCAGCACTGTGAACCACAGTTGCATTGGTTGGTTTTCCAGCTTTCACAACGGCGCTCATCGGCACTCTGGCATTGGTATTGCCCCAGTGGCCTTCAATCAGGTATTCGCCCGGTGGCAGGCGAACAATCCCCTCAGCCTGGGCGGTGCTGAAAACCTCGCGATAATTGCCTTCAGTATCGGCTTTGGCATCGTAAATTACATAGAGTACCTGTGATGTCAGTTTTTCAGGAAATCCTTCAATCTTTGAACTCAGGCGCAACGCGCCCGCATTGACTATGATTGTTTTTTCCATCCGCCTGTTGGCTGTAATTTTCACCTCAATGCTGGTTGAAGCCAACCCGTAAGTGGCGGTTACAAAATAATTGCCAGCCGATAGCCACAAGGCCGGCGAGCTCTGTGTCAATTGCGTTATCTTTTGACGCTTACCCTCGAGACTGACCGCGCTTTTGTAAATAGCGTAATGCACCTTATCCTGCAAAACTTCGGCACCAATCGCCGGGCGGGCAAAAAGCCTGAGAAAGCCCGCATTCAGGTTGAAAACCAGAGCCTTGGTCTTGTTGGCTTCAATCTGGACGGTGCGCTCGCTGCTGGCCAGATCACTTTGAACCCTCAGGCGATAGGTGCCCGCAGGCAGGGTGAAGGTGGGGCGGTCGTTTGAACTTCTGCTGATTTCGGTGAACTGGCCACCAACGCCGCCTTGCGCCTGTAAAACCGTGTAAGTGGCCCCGTTGATGACAGCCCCGCCAATACCGGCAACGGATGTAACTTCGAGATTGCCGGTGTTAGCTTTCGGGTCTGATTGTTTCTGATCCGGCTCAGATTTTTCAGCAGGAGGAGGGGGGGCATCAGGAATTTCCGGTATCTTTTTGCCTGGTCCGAAAAACGCTTCAAGTATCGATGCATCGGTTTCTTCAGGCTTGATGTCTGGTGCTGGTTTTTCCGCGACGGTTTGATTTTCCGTCCCGGCTTCACCTTCATCCTCGACCAGTCGCCGCGGGTCGATTTCAGGCACGGGAACACCGCCGCCTGAAGCTGCCAGAAACATTTTGTCTATGGTTTGCTGTATCGCCTTTGATGAGTTTGCGGCAATATATTTCCCGCCGGTGTGCGTCGCCAGCTGGCGCAAAGAAGTCATTTCCGCTTCATCGGAGCGCAGGGCTATGACATTGACCCTCAGGCCCAAGTTCTCATTTTTTAAATCACGTCCCAGCGCGGCCAGATTTTTATTGCAGGCATCGAACCCGTCAGTAACCAGAATAATACTGTTGAATTGCCCCCGTTGTTTTTTCAGGACTTCAGCCGCCATTCTGACGGCCTTTATGATCGGGGTTCGCCCTTTGGCACCAATCGCGTCGATGGATTTCATATACCGTTTGGGTGAGATCGAACCCAGCTTGACAAGAAGCTGGATGTCATCACAATCTCCGCGCTGATTGCCATAGGTGATAACCCCGAGCTGAAGCCGTGAACCGACAAGTTTTAAAGTTGGTTCAATCGATTTTTTTACCAGTGAGATTTTACTTTCCTGCTCTATCCTTCCACCCATTGATATGGAACCATCAATAATCAACATGGCGTTATGGCGTGTTGATTCCAGCTCGCTGCCTGAGCTCAGGCCGAAGCCAGTCAGGAACAGCGCAGCAAACATGCAGAAGCCAAACATGTTGCGATAAAACACAAAATGCCCAGTAAACACGCAGCCCCTCCAATCAATATGCTGATGACACTGAAATCAGTATTATCAGAATAGTCCAATTTTCTTTTAATTGTAAGCGTTTGAATATAGTTTGGTCCACATGAGATTAGCAAAGAAGTTAACCGGAAAGATAAAAATTAATGCCTGATACAATCGAATTGCTGTTGAAAAGACGGTCCATTGTCGCTGCTAACCTCAAAGACCCCGGACCGAGCCAGGAACAACTCAAAACCCTGCTTCGTATCGCTGCGCGTGTCCCTGATCATGGCAAGCTCGCCCCCTGGCGTTTCATTGTCTTTCAAGGTGATGCCCGGGCGGAATTTGGGCGCGTTCTGGCTGAAATCACCAAACGCAACCTGCCTGAAACCACTGAGGAAAGAGTTGAGCTTGAAGCTGCCCGGTTTATGCGGGCACCGGTGATAATAGCCGTCATTTCAAGCAGTGAGTTACACCCGAAGATACCTCAGTGGGAACAGGTGCTCTCTGCTGGTGCCGTGTGCCAGAACCTGCTGGTGGCGGCATCTGCCATGGGATACGCAGCGCAATGGATCACCGAATGGTATGCCTATGATGATGGCGTTCGCATCTCGTTAAAACTGGCGAAACATGAAAAAATCGCAGGCTTTATCTATATCGGCAGTTCAGACATAATTCCTGAAGACCGCCGACGCCCCAATCTTGATGAATTGATTACCCATTGGGGTGACTGAAGAATAAGGATCAACGTTTTTTCATTTGGGCGGCGATTGTTATGGCGATGCCAAAAGCGATCACCGCCGCACCGATCCATGTCATGGTGCTATAGCGTTCGCCCAGAAAAACCGTAGCCGCGACTAAACCAACGGCAGCGGCGATATAACCGATCTGGCTGAGCAGCACGGGCCCGCCTTTTTGCTGCAGCCGGAAATACACCGGAAACATCAGACCTGCCACAAACGCCTGAGCCAGCGCTGCTGCGGGCTCTCTGGTCAGTTCGGTGACTGGGATTGTTCCTTGTGTTACCAGCAATATGGCGACAAATACCACTACCGAAAACCCGTGGCTCCAGAATGCCAAAACATCCGGTAGTGCATTTTTCGGCCAATCCATTGTACGGTAGATGTTTCCGCACGCCAGAAACATTGGGATAATTGCAGTTGCGATGATCCAGAAAGCCGCCGGTGCTTCAGGTTCACTCCCGCGCGTTATACTGACAATAGCAGCGCCGATTAAACCCGTTGCGATGCCTAAAACTCCTATCCAGCCCGGTGTTTTCAACCCGAAGAAGGCCGCCAGTGCCAGTGTGAACACCGGGGACAAGGAAAATATCAACCCGGTAAACCCTGAGCCCGCATGGGGAATGACGCTGAACAGCAAAATGTTGGGGATGACGAAGGATATCAGCGCGGAAATCACAACGTAGCGGATCATCCGGCCTTTAGGCAATGACAGCCGGCGTTTAAGTACCAGAACAGGCAACAACATCACACAAACACCGAGAGAAACAACCATCGCCCATAGCACCGGTGAAATACCCGCGTCGCCGGCGATTTTACCCAGGGGGAAATTAAAACCGATTAAAACACCGGTGACCAGCAACAGAAAAATCGGGCTTTGTGTGATGTTTTTCATTAAGGGAAGGGCCCGGCAAACGCAATTTCTTCAATTGGATGATCAGGAGTACGTTCGCTCGTCATCACATGTTCCTTTACATTCAGTGCTTATTGAAATATATTGACATCAAGTAATTTGATATCAAACTAAATAGAATGATACCCACCATGTGTCAAGACCAAAAAAATGATCTGCGTGCCAGCGCCTCAAATGGACCCGCCATGGAGTCCATACTGGCGCAATGGCGCCGCGAACGGCCCGACATAGACGCATCCCCCATGGCTGTGTGCGGGGAAATATGGCGGGCGGGTGAAAGGCTGCGTCAGGGCGTTCTGGCAAATCTATCGGATTACGGCCTCGATCTGGCGGGTTTCGATGTGATCCTGACGCTGCGCCG
Source organism: uncultured Hyphomicrobiales bacterium (assembly GCA_964625235.1). GTDB lineage: Bacteria > Pseudomonadota > Alphaproteobacteria > Rhizobiales > JAJFHR01 > JAJFHR01. The sequence continues at coordinate 2,368 of CAZVAZ010000083.1, read as the reverse complement.
CCAGGGCCGCGGCGAGGCTTTGTCACCCTCGGCGCTGGCTGGTGAGATGATGTTGTCCACCTCAGCAATGACCAACCGGCTTGATCGTCTGGAAAAGCGTGGGCTGATCAAGCGATCTATGGACCCTCGCGACCGTCGCGGTTTAAAAATTACCCTTTCGGATGAAGGTTTCAAACTTGCTGATGAAATGGTCGTCTCCCACGTTGAAACGGAAGAACGTATGTTAAGCCAGCTGACCAAATCAGAACGAGACCATCTTCGCGCTCTTCTCACAAAGGTTGGGCTTTGAGCCCGGATGTTTTTGACTTGAAGCAGGCCAGCAGCCTATATAGACACAACCTCTAATAATTAAATCAAAGGCTTTATCTATGTTTTATGATGCGGTTGAGAACAGCCACGGGCTGCCTCACGATCCCTTCAAGGCGCTTGTCGCGCCGCGGCCGATTGGCTGGATTTCCACAATCTCGAATAGCGGGCAGGTGAACCTTGCCCCCTACAGTTTTTTCAATGGGGTTTCGACCGACCCCAATATCGTCATGTTTGCCAGCGGCGGCCACAAGGACAGCCTGGTTAACGCTGAAGAAACCGGCGAGTTTGTGTGCAGCCTTGCCACATATGATTTGCGCGATGAAATGAACCAGACGTCAGCTGCACTCGCCCACGGTGAAAATGAAATGGATTTTGCCGGAATTGAAGCCGCACCTTCAAAGCTGGTGGCGCCGCCACGCGTGGCCGCCAGCCCGGTGGCACTTGAGTGCAAATACATCCAGACCGTGGAGATGCCGATAAAAAGCAAATCCGGCACTATCTACCACGTGGTTTTCGGCCATGTGATAGGTGTTTATATCAATGACAATGTCATCATTGACGGCCTGGTGGACATTAAAAAAATGCGCCCGCTGGCGAGATTGGGTTACCATGATTACTCAGTAGTAGATGAGGTTTTTTCACTGGCGCGCCCGCAGGTTTGAGGGGTTTTTTGCGAGGCCCATTATAGTGGCGCTCAAGCGGCGCGCAGCCTGCACTCGCCTTGCTCGTTAGTCCAACGCTTCGCTCGTCCGGGAGGCGTACTGATGAACTATCGTTGTGGCACCGGACGAGCGGAGCGTTGGACTAGGGCCCAAGGGGCCCGCAGGCTGCGCGCCCCTTGGGCGCCTCTAAAAAGAGCGCGATCTTCAACCCGTCACCCAACCCGCGCGGCCAAAACCGGGCGCGGCGAAAAACCGGCGCGGGCGCGGTAGCCTTTTTGATAGGCCAGTGACATGGCGTTAGCCAGGTTCAACCACAGGGGAGGAAGTTGGTCCTCATCGATCTCGAAGCTGTCAAACCCGCAGCGGCTCATAAACACGCCCTGGTCTGCCAGCACATTGCCGGTGGCGCGGAGTTCTCCGGTGAAGTTCAGTTGCGTGGTAATGATGCGGGCTTGCGAATAGGCCCGGCCATCGGTGAAGGCGGGAAATTCCAGCGCAATCAGTGCAAGATTATCGATGTAGGGTGCAAGTTCATGCGCGTCTGCGTCATTGTTGAGGTGCACGCCCAGGTTACCGTTGCGCATGACAAGAATTTCGATACTGTTTTTCAAGCGCTCGAGGCTCACCACAATATCGCCCGCTACCGGGATATCGTCATCATCGCCAATAAATCGCCAGTAATCGTCAACAATTTGACCGTCTTTAAGCAGTGGCATAAAGCGCCTCCTTGAAAGGGGTGACGCCGAGACGGGCATAGGTGGACGCGAAAGTCTCACTGTCCTGACGTAATCCCACGTAAGTATCAACTAAGGTTTCAACCGCATCGATAACTTCTTCTCCGGAAAAACCCCGGCCGATGACAGTGCCAATTGAAGTATTTTCTCCAGCTTCCCCCCCCATGGTGATCTGGTAGAATTCAACACCCTTTTTCTCCAGTCCCAAAATGCCGATATTGGCCACATGGTGATGGCCGCAGGCATTGATGCAGCCTGAAATCTTGATTTTGAGTTCACCCACATCATGCTGGCGCTCAAGATCGGCAAAGCGATTGGAGATATCCTGTGCAATCGGTATCGAGCGCGCAGTCGCCAGGGCGCAATAATCCATACCGGGACAGGCGATAATATCGCTTGCCAGGCCCACATTCGGTGTCGCCAGATTATGTTTCTTCAGCCCCAGCCAAAGGTCAAACAGGTCCCGTTCTTTGACAAATGGCAAAACAAGGTTTTGTTCATGGCTCACCCTGATTTCACTTAAAGAGTATTTTTCCGCCAGCGTGGCAACAGCGTGCATCTGTTCAGCGCTAGCATCGCCTGGAATGCCACCGATGGGCTTGAGCGAGACAGTAACAATCGAATAGCCACGCTGCTTATGTTCGCTAAGAGAACTTTTGAGCC
>CAZVAZ010000082.1:0-9520 GCA_964625235.1 uncultured Hyphomicrobiales bacterium | reverse complement strand
TTGAGGGTTTGAAGCCGACGGCGTTGGTTAAATCATCCACATTGGCGAAAGTTTCAAGAACATCACCGGCCTGCATGGGCGCGAAGTTTTTCTTCGCTGCAATGCCGGTGGATTTTTCGATACACTCGATGAAATACATTAATTCAACTGAATTGTTGTTGCCGATATTGTACACGCGATACGGGGCGGTGGACGAGCCCGGGTCGGGGGCGTCGCCGCGCCATTGCGGATTGGCAACAGCGGGCTGGTCGAGCGTGCGCACAACGCCTTCAACAATATCATCAATATAGGTGAAGTCACGGGCGTGTTTGCCGTGATTAAAAACGTCTATGGCATCGCCCGCCAGTATTTTCCGCGTAAAAATAAATGGTGCCATGTCGGGTCGTCCCCAGGGGCCGTAGACGGTGAAAAACCGCAAGCCCGTGACCGGTATCCGGTAGAGGTGGGCGTAAGCGTGCGCCATTAATTCGTTGGATTTTTTTGTAGCCCCGTAAAGCGACACCGGGTGGTCGACATGGTGCTGCACATCAAACGGCAAGGCGGTATTGGCGCCATAGACGGAACTTGATGAGGCATAGACCAGATGTTCTGTTTTGTAATTGCGGCAGCCTTCGAGGATGTTCAAAAACCCGACAATATTGGTATCAATGTAGGCGCGGGGATTTTCGATAGAATAACGCACACCAGCCTGGGCGGCGAGATGAACAATGCGCTGGGGGGTGGAAGATTTGAACAGGCTGTTTACTGCCTCATTATCTTCAATATCCAGCTGTGAGAATTTGAAATTACTGTGTGCGTTCAAAATTTCCAGACGGGCATTTTTTAGCCCGACATCATAGTAATCATTAAGATTATCAATACCGATGACATCATCACCGCGTTCAAGCAGATATCTACTTGTGTGAAACCCGATAAAACCAGCGGCGCCGGTAACAAGTATTCTCATGACGGGTTCTGCGGCAGTTCCATGCCTAATGTGTTGCGCTGGGCTTTGGTCAGCTTTGCGCAGATAATCGTGTAAGCCATCTTGATATAACTCTTCAGATCCTCATCACTTAATGCATCAGCTTCTTCCATCTGCACCCATTTGGCGCGGGCGAGATAAGGTGCGGGGATAAATCCGGGTTGTTCGCGCAGCATTGAATAGGAAAGATCGTTGCATTTGAAGCTGATTTTGTGGTGCGTGCCCTCACCCCAGATTGAACATATTGCGAAGATTTTACCACCTATTTTCCATACCGAAGCACCACCCCACTGCACAACATTCGTGGTGGCTTTCAGGCCTTTGCAAAAAGCATTAAATTCATCGCGCGTCATTTATCCTCTTTTCAGTATTCTCCTGACTGGTGAGGTTTTATCATAAGCCCGGCCGATGAAAAACATCAAAATTTTCCGGTATGTAAATACGCTTGTTGATCACCTGTGCTTTGTCAAAGGCTGCGAGGGCTGGAAAATCGTTGCCAAAATCTGGCATCCGGAAAGCACAGCGGCGATTGCAACGATGGAGTGAAAACCCCCTACCGCGCCAGCCTGTCTGTTGTTTTAACCAACGCATCAATGACGTTATCAAGCATTCCTGCCTGCGCTTTATCGATAAGCCCGCCGTCATCATTAAAGGCCTGAAAGCCCGAGCCAATGGCAGCCTGGTTGGGAATGACGGTGACGCCGACATTGCCCAACATCATGCGCAACGACACCAGTCCGCGCAGGCCGCCAAGGCCACCGGGTGAGGTTGCGCCGAGCGCTGCCACCTTGCCGGTATAGGCTATCAATGGTTTTTCATTTTCTTCGCCGGCGCGCGATATCCAGTCCAGTGAATTTTTCAACAGAGGTGAAAATGAGCTGTTGTATTCGGGGGACGCAATAAAGAAACCATCATGGTCACTGAACAGTTGTTTGAGGCGTCTGGCATTTTCAGGCAGGCCTTTTTCATCTTCCAGATCACCGTCATATAACGGCATTTCAAAATCTTTCAGGTCGATGAATGTTGCTTTTGCGCCTTTTTCCCGGGCCACCCCGGCTGCGTATTGTGCGAGCTTTTTGTTGATAGAATCCTTGCGCGCACTTCCGGCAAAAAACAGTAATCTGGCCATGGTTTTATTCCTTTTATATGAGAATTAGCGTGTCTGCGGCACGTCGATGATGATGACTTCGCAGGCTTCAGTTGCTTTTATGGTAATTGTGTCGACACCGGTGATTTCCGCACCATCACCTTTTTTCATAAATATACCCTCAACTTCAATTTGACCTTCTGACACCAGCAAATATGCCTGGGCATGGACACGGTGTTGCAACTCCGATCCCGTTTCCAGGCGACCGCCGTAAATTGCGGCATCCTGGTCAATGTAAAGAGCACCCGCCTCTTTATCCTCGGCCCGGCCCGACACCAGCAAACTCAGCGATGCCTTAACCGGATTTTGCGGGAATTCACGGGCGCCCCACGCCGGTTTAAGATCCTTCTTACGTGGGTGTATCCAGATCTGGTAAAGATTGGTGTCTTCACTTTCGAGGTTGAATTCGGAATGGTAGATCCCGGTTCCCGCACTCATCACCTGCACGTTTCCGGCCTCTGTACGGCCCTTGTTTCCCTGTGAATCACGATGGGTAATCGCCCCTTTGCGCACGTAGGTAATGATCTCCATGTCTTTGTGGGGGTGGGTGTCAAAGCCTGTGCCTGCCTGAATAATGTCATCATTGATCACCCGCAAGGGGCCAAACCCCATGCGGTCGCGATTGTGATATTCGGCAAAGCTGAAATGAAAATGGGCATCAAGCCAGCCTAAATCATGGCGGCCGAGTGTTTCATAGGGATAGTGTTTTATCATTTCATTTCCTTCCGTCTCAGGCCCTCAGGATGCGCGGGATAAACGCATCAATCAGAGGTAGTTTACGAATGGCGTAGGTGCCACTTCCGTGCATAGCCACACTCACGGCGATAAAAATCAGGAATACCGGGTATTCCCAGCCACCGCCGGCATTGGTGAAGACCCAGCCGTTGCCAGCATGTACCAGTACAGCACCGAGCAATATCGGAATTGATAGCAGTGCTGCCAATCTGGTATAAAGCCCCAGCATGATTGCTATGCCGCCAACTATTTCACCCACTATAACCGGATAAGCAGTGAAGCCGGGAAAACCCTGGCTTTCAAAAAAACCTACCGTTCCGGGAATGGTAAAGACAATTACCTTGAGCAAACCATGGGACAACAACATACCGCCAAAAGCTATGCGTGTTATCAAAGCGCCGTAATCTGCGGATGTCGCCTGCGTCATAATTTGTCTCCTGACAAAAATGTTCATAACCGTTTTCTGGTGATTAATTATAGATACACATTCGAGATAATTTGATAATATGGCATAATTGAACTTTATTAATTCCATTTGGTTGACAGTTAACATGGACCATTTATCACGTATCGGCATTTTCATAGAGGTGGTGAAACACGCAAGTTTTGCCGGTGCGGCACGCAAGCTCGGGCTCACCAGTTCGGCTGTCTCCAAACAAATTCAAAATCTTGAACATAATTTGCAGACAAAGCTTTTAGACAGAACCACGCGCAGTGTTTCGGTAACAGAAGAAGGTGCCATATTCTTTGAACGTGCGAGCCGCGCGATGGAGGATTTAGCTGAGGCCGAGGAGCAGATCCATGAGTTGAAATCATGCCCGCGCGGCACCTTGAAAATCAGCATTCCCCTGGGGATTGGCATAAAATACTTGAAAAAAAGCATCGCCACATTCGCCCGGCAGTATCCCGAAGTTATCCTTGATTTGGGTTTTGATGATCGTTATGTGAATATTGCCGAAGAAGGCTTTGACGTGGTTATCAGAATTGGCGCATTGCAGGATTCATCCCTGATTGCCCGGCGTCTGGCTTCATGCCCGACCTATATGTGCGCCAGTCCCGATTACCTTGAACGCCATGGCACGCCCAGTCACCCGGATGATCTCGCCAACCATAATGTACTGGCTTACACCAGAAACCAGGCACCGCATGAATGGCGCTACAAATCAAAAACCGGTGAGGTCGGCCACACAAAACTGAACGGAACTTTCAGGTGCGACACCGGAGAAATGCTGCGCGAAGCCGCAGCACAGGGCATCGGCATTGCATCTTTGCCAATATTCTATCTGGCCGAAGATTTTAACAGCGGCGCTCTCACATGCGTTCTGCCAGCCTACACAGCCTGGCCACCACACGACATCCACGCCGTCTTCATGCCCAACCGCTACCTGTCAACCCGCCTGCGCCTGTTCATCGATCACATGGCACTGGCGTGCAAACAGCTTCCGTGGGAGGCGGCATGGCGTCAATGAGTGCCCGATCAGACGGGTAGTATGGAGTTAATGCTGCGACCGCTAAAAATGTCCGGATCGACGGGCTGCGCTGCATTCCATCACCATTGTTCACAGAATGCTGATGGAATCGTGATTGGAGGCGCAGCATGTTGATGCGCTATGTTTGGCATCGTGGCGCGCATTGTTTGAGGTTTGGTCTGTCTGAGCAGTACCCTGCGAGTTGCAGGGGCGAACTCTTTGGCAGCTTGTGCGTCTGAGGATAAAATAGATACACGAAAGGCCCTTCTATGGCATTGGCAATTGGCTCTCGATTCCACACCTTCTTCATTGCGGTGTTGGTAACGCTTTCTCTGTTCTGGTTCGATACTCTGCGGGCCCAGGAAGCGGTGCCGCTGCCGGACTACGTGATTAAGCAATATGGCAATCCTCCAGCAGTACCAAAAGGACCGCTGTCCAAGGAGTTGCAGGATGCTGTGCAGGTGGCCTTTGTTGACAGTATGGTTCAATCGACCTGGGGGAGAGATCAGGCGTTGGCTCTGGCCGAAATTGCTGAGTCAAAAGACCCTCGGATTGCCTGGATTATCAGCGATTTGATGCGCTTCGCAACTCGGCGCGGGTTGAACCGGGAACTCGCGAAGGCTGCCTCTGATCTGCTGGGTAAGGATTTACAAAAAGATAATAGCTGGGGGATCGTAACCGATCATCTCATTGCATGGAACATTCCAGCACCCCCTGATTATTTACGAGTGAAGCGCGCCATTTTTACAAGTCTTGTCCCCGGCTGGGACAAGATCTTTGTTGAAGGCAATATCGACTGGAGGCACGTTTCATGGGGAGGCGTACTTATCGACGATCGCGCGTACGATACGACAGATGAAGCGTGTAATTGCATTCCCGCAGCGGACAACCCCGAAGTGAGCAGTGCAAAAGACGCCACATGGCTTAAAGACGAGGATATCGTTTTTGGTGTTGAGGTAAACGGTGAGTATCGGGCCTACCCGCGACGCATCATGGAAGTTCGCGAGATGGTTAACGACACATTGGGCGGAAGAGACCTTGGAATACCCTATTGCACTTTGTGCGGTGCAGCGCAGGCCTATTTCACCGATCAGATGCCTGAGGGAATTGACCGGCCAATACTGCGTACGTCAGGGCTGTTAATTCGGTCCAATAAAGTGATGTACGACGTCATTACATTTTCGGTGTTTGATACGTTTCTGGGCACAGCCGTGACCGGGCCTCTTGCGAAGAAGAACCTGCAACTGAAGCAGGCCACTGTCGTCACGACAGATTGGGGTACGTGGAAGAAAGCTCATCCTGAGACGACGGTACTGGTCGAATCACTGGCGCTCGGTCGCGATCCCGATTTTCGCAATACCCGGGATGCCAATGGTCCGATTTTTCCGGTCGGCAATGTCGATCCGCGTTTGCCGGTTCATGAGGACATCATTGGCGTTGTCACAGCCTCTGGCAAGCCGGTGGCGTTTCAGCGAAGCAAGGCATTTGTAGCGCTTAAGAATGGCGATAAGATCGCATATGAAAATATACGCCTGCAACTTGATGCCGGTGGCATAAGAGCTGTGGATGCAGATGGTTCCGATCTTGGCAGCCATCAGGCGTTCTGGTTTGCCTGGTCACAGTTCCACCCTCAAACCGCACTCTGGCCCGAGGATGACGAAAAAGGATGATTTCGTAACCTGTTAGATACAGCGTGCACCAGCCGAAAGAAGATACTCGCCTGCGCGCAAATTACGTGTGAGGTGCTTTTGCATGACAGAGACGGGAGCGGAGGTGACTCAGATGACGGGTTACTGTAGCTTCGAAATCATGACTGGTTTTTCTATACACTCAGCGAAAATCGCAGACGCGAGCGCAATTAGCGCAATGATACAAATCACCGCTCGCGAAACCAATTCCGCAGATTACTCAGCCGATGTTATTGAGTTGATATGTTCGAACTTTTCACCTGAAAAAGTGATTTTAAAGATGCAGATGCGAGACGTATTCGTTTGCTATAGAGAAAACCTATGCGTGGGAACCGTTAGTATAGAAGGCGACAAGCTACATTCGTTGTTTGTCAAACCTGATTTCCAGCGCCAGGGTATCGGCACCTGGCTTGTGAAGCACCTCGAACAATTTGCAACGGGCAAGGGTTTATCGCAACTTCAACTGTCTTCATCAATCACCGCCCTGCCATTTTATCAACATCTCGGTTATCTTCCAATCAGGTTCGAAGAGCGGAAAGATGGATCAACTCATTTGATGACAAAAGAACTCTTATAGGTGTATTCGCACTTATTGAAAATACGACGAATCCCAACCTACCCCTTCGGCTGCACTTCCTTCGTATAATCCTCAACCAGCGCCTTGGTGATATCTCCGACCTCAAAGCTATACGGGCCGATCTCTGATACCGGGGTTACTTCGGCGGCTGTTCCTGTCAGGAAACATTGTTCGAAATCGGCCATTTCTTCCGGCTGGATGGTGCGTTCTATTATTTCTATCTGCCGGGCTTTGGCCAAATCAATCACCGTGCGCCTTGTAATGCCGTCAAGGAATGTTTCAGGAGTTGGCGTGTGCAGGGCACCGTCCTTGACGAAGAAAATATTGGCGCCGGTGGCTTCGGCGACGGCTCCCTTGTGGTCCAACATTAAGGCATCGGCATAGCCGCGTTTTTCAGCCGCGTGTTTGGATAGGGTGCAGATCATGTAGAGGCCAGCGGCTTTGGCTTTGCACGGGATGGTGGCGGGGTCGGGCCGGCGGTATATTGCTTCATCGAGGCGGATGCCCTTGAAGCGTTCTTCGGGCGAGAAATAGGACGGCCATTCCCATACCGCAATGGCGACGTTTATTTTGCTGATCTGGGCCGATACCCCCATCATTTCAGAGCCGCGCCAGGCTACCGGGCGCACATAGCCGTCAACGATGTTTTGCGCAGCGACCGCATCGCAGCAGGCCTGATCGATTTCTTCAACTGTATAGGGGATTTCAAAATCAAGCATGCGCGCGCTGTCAACTAAGCGCTGGGAATGTTCGTGCAACTTGAAGATGGTGCCGCCATAGACGCGCTCGCCCTCAAACACCGAGCTGGCATAATGCAGGGCGTGGCTGAGCACATGCAACTGCGCCTCATTCCACGGCACCAACTCGCCGTTAAACCATATGAAGCCCTCACGCTGGTCAAAAGGTATATCCGGAGTTGCCATTGCTTTATCCTCTGCAATAATTATAAATTTTCAAAACACTTCTTATGCCAGCAGCCAAATATGCTTTAACCTTCACGAACACTTTGGAGACCCGTTGAAAAATGAAACATTCTGATCAATTTTTGCCGTAATTTGTTCATTCGTTTCTAAAAATGTCGACAAAAAGTAACAATCTGATTAAATTAAGTCAATAGTGCTGACATATATTTTTTACAAGGCCTGCCAGATGCACCCAAGCAATGAGTATACAGAGCCCGAAACGCTGGAATTACTGGAATTTGTCGAGCTGTTTTTCTTTGCCTATCGCGATTTTGTCAGCGATCCCGACAGGATTTTAGAGGAGTTCGGCTTTGGCCGTGCGCATCATCGCGTCATTCATTTCGTCGGGCGCAATCCCAATATCCGCGTAGCCAATCTTCTGCATATTCTAAAGATCACCAAACAAAGCCTCGGCCGCGTCTTGAAGCAGCTGGTTGATGAAGGCTATATTGAGCAAAAAGCCGGAACCAAAGATCGCCGTGAGCGGCGATTGCTGCTGACACCCGCCGGTAGCGTTCTGGCCCAGAAACTTGCCAAACCACAGCTGGACCGCATCGCCAAAACGCTTGCCGCTGCCGAGCCTGAAGCAAAAGCATATTATCGCCGCATATTTTACGCTATGATTGATCAGGAAAATCGTTCTTACGTGGAAGATCTCGTCCACAAAGGGTAGCCCATGTCAACAATCGTGTCGACGACATCAACGCCGCAACCGGCCTCGAACAAGGCCGCCAGGACTGTTTGTGATGATGCATCGCACATTCTTGTCATCGATGATGACAATAGAATTCGCGAGTTGCTCAACACCTACCTGAGAGACAATGGATTTCGCGTCACAACCGCAAAAAATGCCGCTGTGGCACGCCAGAAAATGACTGGCCTCACCTTCGATCTGCTCGTTTTAGATGTGATGATGCCCGGGGAAAGCGGGTTTGACCTCACCAAATCCTTGCGTAAAACCTCCGACATACCGATTTTGATGTTAACCGCCCGCGCCGAAACAGACGCCCGCATTGAAGGCCTTGAACACGGTGTCGACGATTACCTGTCAAAGCCGTTTGACCCGCGCGAATTGCTGCTGCGTATTTCATCCATTCTCAAACGGCGCAAGAAAGAGTTTGTGACTGAAAGTGAAGTGCGGCTGGGCGATTGCGTATTCCATGTAGAACGCGGCGAATTAAAACGCGATGGCGAAACCATCCGGCTGACCACCCGCGAACGCGACATGTTGCGCGTGTTCGCTTCGCACCCGGGACAGACTGTCTCGCGCATGGAACTGGCCCAGTCAAACCAGACCGGTGGTGCGCGCGCCGTCGATGTACAGATAAATCGGTTGCGGCAAAAACTTGAAAAAATACCGGAAACACCGGTTTACCTGCAAACCGTGCGCGGTGCCGGTTACATATTGTATTCGGATTAAATCATGGTCTCTATCAACACCGGGCAGAGCAAAAGCGAAGAAAAACAAACGCTTGTCTGGCGTTTCAACCGCTTCCTCGAACGCCATCTGCCTGAGGGGCTTTATACCCGCTCATTGATTATAATCGTTGCCCCCATGGTTTTGTTGCAGTCTGTTGTCGCTTTCACATTTATGGAAAGACACTGGCAGACCGTCACCAAACGCCTGTCAGAGGCGGTGAGCCAGGACATTGCCATGCTGATAGAGGTTTATGAAACCTACCCGTTCGAAGACGACTACGGACGGTTGATTAAAATGGCAAATGATCGCCTCGAATTAAGCCTGACAATCACGCCTGACGGAGAATTGCCACCGGCAAAACCCAAGCCGTTCTTTTCTCTGCTTGATAAAACCTTGAGCAAGTATCTCGCCCGCGAAATCGAAAGGCCATTTTGGATTGATACCGTCGGGCGCTCAAACTATGTTGATATTCGTGTAAAAGTCGGTGATGCGATTTTTCAGATAATTGCCCGGCGCAGCCAGACCTACGCCTCGAACTCGGAGATATTTATATTCTGG